>NZ_CDWTMO010000127.1:0-12405 GCF_977946435.1 Frankia sp. CgKIO3
GTGGGGCTGGCGCGCACGGCGCGAAGCTCCGCGGTCAGTTCGTCGGCCTGGCGTTCGGCGCGTTCGGCGCGGGCCCGGGCCTCGGCGCGGGCCTCGCCGATCACAGTGAGACGTTCGGCGGCGGCCTGACGTTCGCCGGCCAGGCGGGCCTCGCTCTCGGAGCGGACGCGGTCGAGTTCGGCCGCCGCCTCGGCACGCACCCGCTCAGCCTCGGCGGCCGCGGCCGCGCGGACCTGGTCGAGCTGCGCCGCCGCCTCGGCGTGGATCCGGGTGATCTCGGTGTCGGCGGCGGCGCGGCCGCGGGCGGCCTCGGCGCGTTCGCGGCGGATGTCCTCGCGCAGGGCGTCGCGTTCGGCGCGTAGCTCGGTGAGGGTGTGCGCGTCGCGTTCGGCGGCGCGCCGGGCCTCCTCCAGCCGCGTTGAGGCCTGCTCCCGGGCGGCGACGGCCTCGTCGATGCGCCGTGCGGCCTCGGCGCGGGCCGCCTCGAGCTGGTCCCGCGCCGCCCGGTGGGCCGCCTTGACCTCGGTGGCGGCACGGGCGGTGGCGGTCTGGACCTGCGCGTCGGCGTCGGCGCGGGCCGCCTCGGCGGCGTCGTTGGCCGCGCGGACCGTCTCGGCGGAGTGCTCGACCACCTGCCGCCTGGCCGCCTCGGCGGCGGCCAGGCGCGTCTCGGCGCCCTCCAGCGCGCTCACCGCCTCGCCCGCGACGGCCTCGGCCTCGGCGCGGGCCGCCTCGGCGGCGCGGGCCCGCTGCTCGGCGCGCACGGCACGGGCCACCGCCTCGGCGACCCGTTCGGCGGCTTCGGCTTCGGCCGCCTCGACGGCCGCCTCGGCGGCGGTGACGTCGCCGAGGGCGGACATCTGCCGGGTGAAGGCGTCGAGGGTGCGGGTCAGCTCGGCGGCGAGGGCGCGCGCCTGAGCGGCGAGGTCCTCGGCGTGCAGCCGACCGGCCGCCAGCGGCCGGGTGGCGGCGTCGGCCCGGGCTGCGGGCGTGCCGGCGGAGTCCGCACTGCCACGCCCGGCGAGCTCACGGCGGCGGCGGTAGGCCGCGAGCCGGTTGTGCGCCGGGTCGTCGCAGTACGCCGGCGGGCGCCCCGGGCCCTCGGCGGGGGCGGCGGGCCGGGTGCATCCCGGGAAGGCGCAGCGCGGCGCCGTCGCGGCGCGGGCCGCCGCATCCTCGGGCCCGGCCGCATCCTCGGACGGCGCCGGGTGCCCGGACGGGGGCGCGCCGCCGCCGTCCGGGCACCCGGCGTCACGGGGACGCGGTGGCCGCATCGGCCCCACCGGTTCAGGCGGCTCCCCACGTTGGTGAGGCGGTCGTGGTACCCGAGACATGACCCATCCCCTCCACTTACGTATCATCGAAAGCGATGAAACGTTTGGAAAACCGTTATACCACGGAACGGAACGTTTCAGGGGAGCGTGCGGCAGGTCGCGTTCTGACGCCCGATAAGGAAAGCTTATCGGGCGTCAGAAAATGATCATCCTGGGATGGTTCCCTGTGACTGGCCCCGGTAGGTGGCCGGGTTCCAGCCGCACTTCTTGGCAGGGGTACGAGCTGGGAACGGGCCGCCGTGGCGGAAGCCGGGGAAATCCCAGATCAGACATCTCGCACCACCTTCTGAGCAGGCCGGTCCTTCCCCGCCATCATCTCAGCGGGAACCCCGGGCATGTCCGCCGTAGCCCGAACCTTCCGCAGTCGCACGCGGGCCCGCGCCAACCGCGACCGCACCGTCCCCACCGGAACACCGAGAGCAACCGCGGCCTCCGCCTAGGTCAGGCCCTCCATCGCCACCAACACGACGGCCTCCCTCGTACCGCGATCCAGCACCATGAGCTCGGCGAGGATCCCCCGCATCCGCCGCTCGTCATCAAGCCGCGCCACGACATCATCGGCATGATCCGGCTCCGCACGGTCGGGCGGCAGCCGATACAGCGCCGCGTCGTACCGCCGGGCAGCCCGCCGCTGGTTACGCATCACGTTCGTCGCCACCCCGAGCAGCCACGGCCGCAGCGACCCCGACACCATCACCACGTCACCCCGCCGCCGCCACGCCTCCAGGAAGACCACCGACGTCGCGTCCTCCGCCGCACTCCACGACCCGAGACGGTGGAAGCAGTAGGAGTAGACGGCACCCGCATGCCTACGGAACAGCCGGCCGAACGCCGCCCCACCCCCTGCCCAGCCCGCGCCAAGAGGGCCTCGTCCGACTCGGACTCACTCGTCATCGTTGCCCCATGCCGCGTAATGTCCGCACCGCACCGTCCAGTTCCCGAGGCCGGCGGACGTACCTGGTTCTGCTCTGAGCTTCGGGGAAGTCTGAGCTTCGAAGAAAGCAGCGTCCCGTGACGATCAGATACAGGGTTCCCGGGAGTAACCGCCGAAAATCCAACGATTAGCGTTAGCGTCGTTGTGCCTGGTCAGGGGCGGATGCGCCGGCTGCCGGCGAGGAGCGCCAGCGCCGCGGCCTCACCCACCCCGGTGACGACACCGACCACGACCGCCGACGCGCCGAGGGACGCCAGCAGCGGCCCGGTGACCGACCGGGCGCCTTCGTAGACGACGTCCGCCAGCATGCTGACCACGCCGAAGACCAGGACAAACCGCCACGGCCGTAGCCTGGCCGCGGCGGCGGGCGCTGTGCTCGTGCCGTGCGCCGGTCGGATCACCCCCACACCGCCCGCGCCAGGGCCGCGCCGAGAGCGGCGGCGCCGAACGCGGCGAGCACACTGCCGGCGACGTTGGCCGCGGCCAGCAGCCGGGCGCCGTCCTCGGCCAGCCGCAGCGTTTCGTAGGAGAACGTCGAGTAGGTGCTCAACGCCCCGCACAGCCCGGTCCCCACCAGCGACACCACCTGCTCCGAGGCCACCCACGCCGGCGCCGCGCCCGCGGCGCCGGCGACCAGGCCGAGGAGCAGACTGGCCGTGACGTTGACGGTGAACGTGCCCCAGGGAAAGACCGTGCCGGGCCGGGCCTGCACCGCCCGGTCGGTCAGATAGCGCAGCGGCGCGCCGGCCGCGGCCCCGGCGATCACCAGCAGCCAGTTCACCGACTCGCCTCCCGGCCGACGTAGCGGATCACTTCGACCTCGTCGAGGATGACCAGCCCCTCGGTGACGAGTTCATCGAGCTGCGGGAGGAAGGCCCGTATCCGTTGCTCGTCATCGACGATGACCACCGCCATCGGCAGGTCCTCGCTCAGCGACAGCAACCGGGCGGTGTGCACGATCGAGGAGGCGCCGAACCCCTCCACGCCCCGGAACACACTCGCCCCGGCCAGCCCGGCGCGGTGCGCCCGGTGCACGATCTCGCTGGCCAGCGGCCGGTGATGCCACACGTCGCTCTCCCCGACGAACACCGTCAGCCGCAACGCCCGGCCGCTCAACCTCATCACGCCCGCCTTCCCGCGACCCGCCGCGTCGTCGCCACGAACCATCGCATCGCCGTCGCCGCCGCCCACACCGCGCCCAGCGCGGCGAGGACGCTCAGCGCCAGGTACGCCAGCGCCAGCCCGGCCCGCCCGCCGTCCACCAGCCGCTGCGCGTCGAGCGCGTACGTGGAGAAGGTGGTGAACCCGCCCAGCACCCCGGTGCCCAGGAACGGGCGGACCAGCGGATGCCCCGTCCGCACGTCGGTGATCAGCACCATCAGCACACCGATCGCCGCGCAACCGGCCGTGTTCACCGCCCAGGTGGTCCACGGGAACGTGCCCGGCATCGTCGGCCACACCAGCGACGCCCCGTAGCGGGCACATGCCCCCACCGCCCCACCAGCCGATATCACCGCCAGCAGCGGGACCGGGACCGGCGCGTGACGAAGCTGCCGGCGCCGCACCGGGACAGGCCCATCACCATCAGGGCTGGTGCCATCGGGGTCGGTCGGTGCACCGACCGTCTGCTCGGCGTCGTCCACGCCCGCTCCCTACCTGCGCGACAGCCGGGCATGACTTGTCACGGTAGGGACCGTTGGCGGCGCACTGCCGCGATTCGGGTCCGGCGGGCCCCACCGCCGCGCGGTGACCGGAAGCCGCCGCCGTCACACCATACCGGTTCGGTTCACCGCTACCGGTTCACCTGTCACCGTCGTCACCGTGGGAGCGCACACCGGCCCACAGTCACACGCCGACCCGGGACCGCCCCCGGCCCCCGGTTCCACGGTGCGCAGCTGCGGGCCCGCGCCCTCGGCGATGTCGGCGAGCACCGTGTAGATCTCCCACGGCGCACCGTCCGGATCATCCACCCACACATTGTCCTGCAGCGCGTAGCAGCAGGCGGTGTTCTCCTCCACCGCCGTCACCAGCCCCGCCTCCCGCAGCCGGGCCGCCGCGGCGGACACCTCCTGCGAGGTCTCGATCTCCACCCCGAGATGGTTCAAGGCCCCCGCCACCCCCGCGCCGCGGGCGTCCGGGTTCTCGATCAGCACCAGCTTCAACGGCGGCACGTCGACCGCGAAGTTCGCGTACCCCGCCCGCCGCTTCGCCGGCCCGACCCCGAACAGCGTCGTGTAGAATTCCACCGCCGCGTCCACGTCCGAGACGTTCAACGCCAACTGCACCCTGGCCATCCAGCCCACCCCTTACATCGACACTCATCTATGTTCTTGCGGGTCGAGGATGACCGCAAACATAGACGTCTGTCAATGGCTGGGGCATGCTGGCGGCACGGCGACCGCCTCCCCACCGGCGGGTCTCCCGGTCGTCGACCCGGTCATCGCCCCCGCGGCGGACGGCCCGCCCGGTCTCGCCGGGACGATCTCCGCGTGCCGCGCCCCGCTGGGCGCCAACCGGGGCCGGCGACCGGTACGCCGGGCCCGCGCATCGGCGAAGTCGTCGCCTTTCTGGATAATCCTCAAAGTGAGCCTGAATCGCGAAGACTCTGAATTGTGAGGACCGAGACTCAAGAACCCGCCGATGTCGGGACGTCAGGGCAGATCGTACCGCGCTTCGGGAGTATCAGGTCGACCAGGTAACGCTCGACGGCCCGGCGGACGCAGACACTGTCCTGAAAGTAGGCGGTGTGGGTGTAGGAGCGCCAGGTCAACAGCACGCTGTTGGCGAGTTGACGGGCGAGGGACACAGCCCCGGAGTAGGGCGTCGCCGGGTCGCCGGTGCTGCCGACGAGGAGAATCGGCGGAGCGCCGGTGGCGTGGAACGACCCGGTGTAGCGGGAGGCAGCCTTAACCGGCCAGACCACACAGGCAAGGGCACCGAGAGCAGAAATCAGGCCGAAATGGGGGCTCTCGCGGTTGAGTTCGTCAGAAAGTCGTTGGTAGGCGCCCACGGTCGGGAAGACCTTGTCGGTGCAGGTGATGGCCGTATGCGAGGCATCGGAGCTGGTGGAGGTGCTGTGCGGCAAGGGGAGGATGGCCCCGATCGGGTCCTGCGCTGCGAAGGAGAGCAGCTCGAAGCCGTCGTTGTTGTCGTCGGCCAGTGCCAATGCTCCCGCGAGCCGCGGCCACTTGGCATGGGAGTACAGCGCGGACCGAACCCCTATCATGGCGGTCACCCAAGCGTGCGGGCGGCGCCGGTGTCCTTACCGCCGGCCGGGATCGGCTTCTCGGTGAGCCGTTCGACCAGGCGGTCGAAGGCGCCGGCCCGGTCGCCGTGACCGAAGCCACAGTTGGGCCGAGCCTTGCAATCGGCGAGGAATGCGCCTAGCGCGGTCTCGAAGCCCTGAGCCATTCGGCGTAGGTCCTCCTGCGGTTGGTTCATCCACACGTTCGGATCTTCTACGCCGTCCAGCACCAGCGCCCGGATCCGGGTCGGGAACATGCTGGCGTAGGTGGCGCCCAGCACGGTGCCGTAGGATCCCCCGTAAGAGGTGAGCTTGTCCTCGCCGAGCGCGGCTCGCAGCAGATCGAGATCCCGGGCCGCGGCCTCGGTCGACAGGTACGGCAGTTCAGCGCCGCTGAACCGTACGCAGCCCTGCGCCCACTGACGCCTGTCGTCAACCAGCTCCTTGTACACGTCGTCATCCTCACTCCCAGCGCGGGAAGCGCGGGAGTGGATCGCGAACGGGGAGGCGGCGGCTAGCGGATCATTATCCTGCCCGCTGCTGCAACGGACCGGCGCGCTCCCACCGACACCCCGCTGGTCGAACCCGACGATGTCGAAACGGTCGCGCAATGACGCGCCGAAGAAGCCCAGTCAGTCGCGGATGAACCCGACTCCCGACTGGCCCGGCCCACCGGCCAGCATTACCAGCGAGCCGATCAGCCGGTGTGGCTGGCGGGCCGGAGCACGGATCAACGCCAGGTTGACCGTGCCTGCGGCAGGCCTGGCGTGGTCCAACGGAACGGGCAGAGCCGCGCACTCCAACCCATTCTCACACGATTTCCAGGTTAGCTTTGTCCGGGTGGCAGCAGCGGCGGACGCGGACAAACCCGACCCTGATATTCCGGTCAGCAGCGGCAGGCTCACCGCAAGCACGGCAGCAAGGAATGGGATACGGGCTGATCGGGACTGGCGCATCTGGCCTCCACTCTCCGGTTCGGTCGAGTGCGTGGCGCTTGCGTCCACCTGCCAGCATGAGCATGAATATAGGCCTCGTTACTCTCCTCGGCAGTGCTGGACTGCTCCGACTGCCCAGCCACATACAGGCGGAACGCGTATCGCATCATCACCAGGGCGAACCTTCCGGCCACGCGGAACTGGACGGTGCTTTGCCCGGCCACCACCATAGTCCGCGCCGTGATTTCCCGAGACGTCCATCCAGGAACTCGCCCTCACCCGGCCGGGTGGCGTCAGCGAGCTTTGCCGCAGGACATGTCGCGCAGCCCGTATCCGAGGTAGGTGAGCGAGCGTCTGCCGAACCCTCCCGGCTCCCCTTTCCGTTTTCTCGCCGTGACGGCGGCAGCCACGACCCGCCCGCAGGCGCCAAGACGGGTGTTGGCTGCGGTGGAGCCGCCGGGCCGGACCAACTCACGGGCTGAGATCCAACAGACGCACCGGCTGGCCCGCCCACCGATCCGGCACCGCCGTCGCGATCATCGCACCCTCGGGACGCTCCGAGGTGGGCTCGGCCGCGTACAGGACGTGCGCCGGCGCCCAGCAGGTACCGCGGGCCACCGCGCGCGCGGCCGCCAGGTCCAACTCCACGATGGTCACCGCAGGCAGCGCGGCGATGTGCTCGGCGGTTCCCGGCCGGGCCCGGTCCGCCTCCACCAGCGCACACGCCGGGGCATACAGAAAATGACCCGGCACGGTGTGAGCGCGCTGGATCAATCGGGACGCCAGCACGTTGCCGTAGCCGGCCGAGACCATCGCCGTCTCGTCCAGCACCACATGCAGCGCGTCGCTCACCGCCCCAACGCCCGCGCCAGCCGACGGTTCAGCTCGGCATCGGCCTGCGCGGCTTCTTCCTCCGTCGGGTCGTAGCCGCTCCACTCCCGCAGCACCGCCCGAGCCCGCTCGGCGCGCTCCGCACGTTCCGCCGGCGTCAGCAGCGTGCTCGCCAACCGCGACAGATACGCCCGCAACGACAACCCCTCCGCCGCCGCCACCTCCGCCAACCGATCCCGCGCCTCCGCCGGAATCCGCACATTCGCATCCGCCATGGACAGCCTCCTTTCACCCACCCAGCAGGATACGGGTACGTTCTCGTACCCGTACCGGATCCCGGCTACCTGGTAGCGGCGGCCAGCCAGATCAGGGTCGCAGAACTGCCGTAAGTAGTCGGAAGTTGGGTGTGGGCATGCTGCCGGGCGGCGTCACCGTGGGTGGCGTAGAGCGCGCCGATCCGCTCGCGCCACTGGCGGGCCCAGATCCCGAGCTGGGCGGGGTTGCCGTCCCCGGCCCGCAGGAAGTAGCGGCGGACGTGGACCCAGCGGAACAGGTTGACGATCCCGTCCGCCTTGCGGCCGGCGGAGGCGTAGACGGTGTAGAAGTCCGAGGAGATCACCAGCCGGCGCGGGCCGCCGGCGCCGTCGAGCTGGCCGGCGGTCTCGCTGATCCCGACATGGCCGGCGAGCACCGCCGCCGACCAGGTCGGGTCCATCACGAAGCACACCGAGTCCGGGCCGAGGAAGACCCACAGCCACCAGCGCGCCGAGGTGTCCTGGCCGTCGGGGGTGAACACCCGCCAGGTCGTCTCGTCGGCGTGCAGGTGCCACGACCCACGCGACCGTTCGACGATCTTCTCGGCGAGGGGGGTGAGCAGGCCGCCGACCTGGGCGCACACCCCCGTCAGCGTCGCCGGCGAGATCCGGGCGCCCTGGCGGGCCAGGCCGGTGACCAGCGAGTTCTGCGACCGGCCCGCGACATAGCGCTCCACGAGCAGCATCGCGAGGAACCGGTTCGTGAACAGCTCTTTGCCGATCGCCTTCGACGGGCCAGGCGCGGTCACCGTCACCGGCCCGCCGCAGCCCCCGTAGCCGTCACGCACCGCAGCAAACCATCCCGACAAGCCGGAGATCACCCAACACGGCCAGCGAACCACACACAGCCAACACTGATGAGACCCCGGCACCGATCAACCACAAGACTTCCGACTACTTACGAACTGCCAGCCCGGCCAGCATTTTCGCTTGCGGATATGCAAGCGAGACGCTTGCTGCGCTGGTTTAGGACGCTCCCTCCCGCGACGAAGGAACGATTCATGCGGGAGCAGCACGTGTTCTGGGGTATGTACCGCCACTGCATTCCGATCGAGAACGCCGTCAAGCTGTAGGAGTTCATCGAGACCGGGCAGCTCGACCTTCGCACTGGCGTGCTGGACGTGAGCCGATCAGGCTACGGCTTCGCGGTCACGCATGCCCTGCCGGGGGCCGGATCCGGATCGACCATTTCGACCACATCGTCGATGCGACCGGAACCGGATTTGACGTCGCCAAGGCGCATTCGCCCCTGCTTCGGGACCTGCTCCGATCGGGCAGCGCGGCGGCACACCCGCCGGGCTGCTGGATCGAACTCTCGGCCGCGCCAGGGCGGTGGAACCCACCGTCAGGTAGCGGAAAAGCCTCCGTCCACGAACAGCGTCTGGCCGGTAAGGTAGACGGCGGCGGGGCCGGCCAAGAACACAGCGGCGCCCACCAGGTCCGACAACTCGCCGTTTCGCCCCAGCATTGTTCGATTGGCCATTGCCGTCGCCCGCTCCGGATCGTTGAAGACGGTCTTGGTAAGCGGTGTCCGGACGAATCCCGGAGCGATCGCGTTGCAGCACACACCGCGTTTCGACCAAGCCTCGGCCTGAAACCTAGTCAGTGCTGCGACACCGGCTTTGGACACCCCGTACGCGCCGCTGTTGCCGAACGCGCTGATCGACTGCTGCGACGCCAGATTAATGATCCTTCCCCAGCCGCGCTCCGCCATTCCTGGGCCGTACCGACGGCCCAGGAGGAAGGGCGCGTCGAGATTCACCGCCATCGTCAGGTCCCACTCCTCGTCGGTCAGACCGCCGAAGGGCGGTCTGATGTTCACGCCTGCCGAGGTGACGAGGATGTCGGGCTCCCCGAACGGTTCGGCCGCCTGATCGGCCGCCTTGCTCAGCTCGGCGCGATCGGCCAGATCGCACCGGATGCCTGCGGCGGCGCCGCCAGCATCGCGGAGTTCCTCCACTACGGACTCCAGGGCGTCGGCACGGCGGCCGAGCGCGACCACCCGCGCGCCGGCACGGCCAAGCGCGAGGGCAATGCCGCGGCCGATACCGGAGCGACCTCCGGTATCGGCCGCGGTGCGCTCCCGCAGCGAGAAGAGTTCGACCAGGAAATCCGCCACCAGTGCTCCCTTCACGCAGCTCCGCGCTCGAGCGCAGAGATCGAGCGGTCGCCCAGGCTGCTGGCGATCCGCCGACTCTCCTGTTTGTCCAACGCCAGCCCGCTGTACTCATCATCATAGGAAATTCGATCATGGAAGTACAACGCGTTCTGCTGGCACATCTCGAGGCGACCGTTGATCAGGGCCGTGAGAGCGGTGGTGTAGGGCATGTGGGTGTGCAGGACGACTCGAGCGCGCGATCCAAGTTCGTGCAACACGCCATGGATGTGGTACGCCGTTCTTTCGACTCGGCCTGAGTTCAGGTCATCAGTGTTCCGAAGATCACATAGAACCAGGGAGGTCGCCGTTACCTCGGGCCAGTGCCAGTCGCAGGGGTTCACCAGGAAGAGTTTGTCCTCGACTTCACTGTCCTCAGCCGTGACGGCCATCGAGAAGTGATTGTCCACTCCTTCCTGTAGTCCCCCGGGCCACCCGGCCGCCAAGGCGGACCACAGCAACCGCAGAACCTCGGCCGGGAACCCCGCCGTAGGTAGTCCCAGTGCCGCCGCGATTTCGACCAGCCCGTTGGTCGCCAGCGTGGGGTTCTCCGCGTTGAGCCACCACACGATCTGGTATCCGGCGGCGCGTCTGTGAGCGTACTCGACTGCGAGCTGGGTCTTGCCCACACCTCCCATTCCTCGCAGCGGCACAACAGCGATTGCCTCCGCGTCGGGTTGACGCAGGCGGCTGTCCAATCGGCCCGGAAAGGTGACCGGTGAACCGGACCCACGTAAGCCCGCCGACACTCCGTCGAGAAGCCGGCGGCGAGCGTCGTCCTCTTCCAACCCGAGCAGCTCGATCCGGGTCGGCGGCGCGTACAGCTCAGGGATCGAGCAGTCAGCCACGACCACCGGAACGACGCGGCCCGGATGGTCGCTCGCGAACGCCGCGGTGTGCTCGGTTTGGGAAAGGCGCTGGGCGAAGTAGGCGTCGGTGTAGACGGCCACTACCCGCTCAGCCAGCGGTGACGAGAAAAGCATGCCGGTCGGGTCCAGTACGGCCCGGCGCCGCCACTGGCGGGACGGATATGGCTGCCGACCCAATCTATCCCGCGGCCTGGCTCATGCGGCGGGTGAGTTCGTCGGCGTCGATGCAGTGGCGTGGGTGGGCGTAGTACTTGCCGGCCTGGTCGGTGAGTACCTCGATGCCCTCGCTGATGCCCTCGCTGCGGAGGAGCTCGGCGGCCTCGTCGGGGCTGCCCGCCTGCCGACGCCCGGCGGTGGGCCGAGGCCGAACTCCTCACGACGACCTCGGACCACTGCGGGTCGTCCGTGCGGGTGGCTCCCGACCCTGCCTGGCGACACGCCGGTCGTCGGCCGACTTTCCGGCGACTTTCCGGGGCCCTGACCTGGCGGTGCACCCTGGAAGTCGACACAGCAACAACAGATGTTATCGGGTGTATGGCTAGTTAATTTTGGGGATGTTTTATCGTCTGCCCTGATCCCCC
This sequence comes from Frankia sp. CgKIO3, assembly GCF_977946435.1. Lineage (NCBI taxonomy): Bacteria > Bacillati > Actinomycetota > Actinomycetes > Frankiales > Frankiaceae > Frankia > Frankia sp. CgKIO3. The sequence goes on from NZ_CDWTMO010000127.1 coordinate 11,198, forward strand.
GACAAGTGCCGTAACTTCGCATGTCAATAGAGACATTCGGGAGTACACAGCAATGTGCGTCGCAACCCCGCACCACCACCGGCGACGGTCTTTCTCCAGATGGTGTCGCAACCGTCCACCGGTACTGTCGCTACCCGGTGGAATAGCGACAGTGAGCGCTGGATCTCCTGCCCACCAGGAAAAATAGGGCCGCGGTGACCGGGAACCCGAAGGATCAGGGCGGTCGCTGGCCTGTCATCGACAACGGAGTCTCCCGCGACCACCGGTGTCTTCTGCTGTTCTTCCACCTCCTGCACGCCCTCTACCAGGTGCCGTGGAAGTCCTGCTGTTCGCTGCCGGTGAGCGACCCCGGTCACGACGCCGAGAAAAAGAAGATCGAGGGGCGGTTCACAGGGAAAACGAAACTCGACTGGGACCAGATCGTCTGCTATCTGAACAAGCTTCCGGAGCCCGACCGGGAATCCGCGACGCTTACGGCTTTCTGCCTGTTCAAGCGGTGGTGCGAAGGGTCACGGGCCGGGCGGACCACGCTGGCGAAGGAGGAGGCGAGCCGCGCGTTGGAGGCCGCCGAGGCCGCGACCGCGGACCGGGACTGGCCCGCGGTCGCCTGGCTGTTGGCGATCCCCGTCGCCGGCATGCCGGTGACCACCACCTCGCCGATCGCGATGGTGCCGGCAGCCGCGGCCGACCCGCTGGTTGCGACAGCCGAGGTTTCGGTGGCCCCCACACGGGCCACACGAGCGGCCCACGTTCCCCGAGCGGACCTGGAGGAGGTGGAACGCCAGCTCGCCGCCGCCCTGGAGCGGGCCCGACAGGACGGCGAGCGAGCCGAGGCTGCGGACCAGCGGGTGGAGGAAGCCGACCGGGTACGCGGCGACCTACGCGCCCGCCTGATCGAGCTCGGCGCCCGGTGTCAGCAGGCCGAAGAGGACCGCGACGCCGCGCTGGCCACCGCCGCCGCCGCGCTCGCCAGCGCCGACGCAGCCGACGCCGACGCGACCGAGGCTCGCGCTCTCGCCGCGGCGGCCAGCGTCGCCCAAGCCGAGGAGCGTGAACGGGAAGCCGAGGCTCGCTGGGTCGAGACGACAACGCTCCTCACGGTTACCGAGGATCGGGCGGTCGAAGCCGAGCGGCTGGTCGAGCATCTGCGCCGGCGGGAAGCCCACCTCACCGCCCGCTGTCGCCCTCCTCGAGGAACAGGCCGCCGC
>NZ_CDWTMO010000128.1:0-12241 GCF_977946435.1 Frankia sp. CgKIO3
TGCGGAAGACAAGCCTAGAGCAATACCCGACGTGAGACACGCGCCTATTCGACGAGGCGGATGGTGCAGTAGCGGGTGGCGGTGCGGGCGAGTCGGGCGTCGGAGGTGACGAGAGTGATGGCTCGGGATTCCGCGAGCGCGACGTAGGCGGCGTCGTAGCCGCTGATGCTGGCGCGGAGCTGCCACATGCGGGGTAGGAGCTGTTCGACGGGCACGTGGTCGACGCCAAGCTGGGGAATCCGGTTGATCGTGGCCTGCGCCTGGTCATCGCTGATCTTGTTGTCGAGAGCGAGCCCGCGCATGACCGAGAACAGCTCGATCTTCTAGTGCTCGGGAGCCGCCCACTCTGGGTCGGCGCTCAGGATCGAGCGGGCCCGTCGCCCTCGGTCGTCGGCGTAGACGAGGTCGTTGGCGAGCACGGAAGCGTCCACTACGACCATCCGGAACCGTGCGCTCCTGGCTCGTCCGTTGATGTCGCCTCGACGTGCATGGCGCGGGCGGCTGCCAGCACGTCGGCGGCGGCTGGAGCATCCACGCCGGCGCCGACGCCCGCCGCGAGTTCGTCTTCCACAGCAGCGAGGACCTGCTGGTTTCGGGCATACCGGGCCTGTCGGGTGAGTACTCCGAGTAGGAACGCCTGCAGTGACTGGCCTTGCTGGCGAGCGTACTGCGCGAGCGTGTCACGTACGCCTTCCGGTACGTCGCGTACGGTGACTGCAATTGGCGTGCCTGCATTATGACTGCAGAATGCAGGCTGGTCAAAGTCGGGTCGCGGTCGAGTACGAACTGCTCGGCGCGGCCGGGGTCACGGTCGTGGGAATGCCCGAGCTCGGCGAGCGGGCCCGCGCCATGAAGGCTCACCTGGCCGTCTGATCATCGACTGGATCGTCCGTGATGGTGCCCGGGTGGGCCGGTGCCCGCCCCGGCTGCCGCGCGGAGGTCGGTCCGGGCGATCTTCTTGCCCGCCGACGACGCATCCGGCGCGCCTTAACGGATATCGTAGGTGGCGCGGCGTCGCCGTGCCGCCACGCCGCTGGCTGATCGAAACCAAGGGCGCGCCATCCCTTTCAGCTGAGGTGGCTCAGCAGTTGAGGCGGCTGCGGCGGTGCGGTCGGCGCAACCGCGAGGGGGTGGGTCGGTGGGCGTGATTCGGGTGGAACCATACGGCGGCCGCGACTTCGACGTCGAGGTCGCGGAGGAGACGTCTCCGGGAGTCCGCGGGCTCTCCTTCAACTACCGGGTGCAGGTCGATGACAAGGTGCTCGCGGCGGTGGGGCTCTCGCCCGACGATGTGCCGGGCCTGATCGCGTTGGTCCGCGCGTCGTTCGCGTTCCTGCTCGCGCGGGAACCGGCCGGGTCCATCCTGCCCACCTTCGAGCTGTCCGAGATCACCCGCTACTTCCCGAACTATCCGGCGGAGATCTCCGGCAGCGTGCCGAGATGAGCGGGGCCGGGGCACCGGGGGACGTGGACGCTCTGCTACTCGTCTCGTTCGGGGGTCCCGAGGGGCCCGGCGACGTGTTGCCGTTCCTCCGCAACGTGACCAGGGGCCGGGACATCCCCGCCTCCCGGCTGGCGGTCGTCGCCGAGCAGTACCACCTGTTCGGTGGGCGTAGCCCCCTCAACGAGCAGAACCGGGCGCTGGTCGCCGCGTTGCGTGCGGAGCTGCTCGGGCTGCCGGTCTACTGGGGGAACCGGAACTGGGCGCCCTATCTGACCGACACGGTCGCCCAGATGGCTGCCGACGGCATCCGGCGTGCCGCGTGCTTCGTCACCTCGGCTTTCTCGTCCTACTCGGGATGCCGGCAGTACCGGGAGGACCTCGCGGCGGCCGCCGCCGCGGTGGGGGACCGTGCGCCCGAGCTGGTGAAGCTGCGGCTGTTCTTCGACCATCCGGGGTTCGTGGAGCCGATGGTGGACCGCGGCGTCGCGGCGCTGGCCGACCTGCCGGCGAAGGTGCGTCCCGATGCCCATCTGATCTTCACCGCGCATTCGCTCCCCCTCGCGCAGGCCCGCGCCAGCGGGCGTGGCGAGGGCGCCTACGCTCACCAGCTGCGGGCTACCGCAGCGGTGATCACCGAGGGGATCGAACGCATCACCGGCGTGCGTCATCCCTTCGACCTGGCCTTCTGTAGCCGCAGTGGGTCGCCGGACGTGCCGTGGCTCGAGCCGGACGTGCGCGATCGGCTCGCGCGGCTGGCCGCGGCGGGGGCCGCCAGTGCCGTGATCATTCCGCTGGGATTCGTCAGCGATCACATGGAGGTCCGCTATGACCTCGACGTGGGGGCCCTGGAACGGGCGCGGGAGCTGGGCCTGCCGGCGACGCGGGCGGGCACCGTCGGGGTGGATCCGCGGTTCGTCTCGATGGTGGGAGAACTGATCGAGGAGCTGCGTCGTCCCGGCGGCGCCCGACGGTCGCTGACCGGCCTCGGGCCCTGGCCGGCGGACTGCCCCACGCACTGCTGCGAGCCCTTCGGGCCGCCGCGGACCTGAACCCCGCGGACCCGAATCCGGGGTGGTCCTGAAGCCAGGAGGGTGGGGGAGGGCGGACCGCATGGCGAGGCGGCCATACTGATGGCGAACCGATACTGATGGGGAACGAAGCGATCAGGACCGAACGACGAAGCGAGTCAAGGTAACGGAGCGATCGGAGATATGCGGCGCTACGTGTTCGAATCCCCGGAAAGGTTCGTGGTGGGAACCGTCGGCCAGCCGGGTGACCGGATCTTCTTCCTGCAGGCTGCCAGGCGTGGTCAGGTCGTGACGGTCGGTCTGGAGAAGACCGAGGTCACCGCCCTGGCGGAGGGGCTGACCGCGTTGCTAGGCCAGGTGGGCCAGACCCAGGGCATCGTGCTTCCGACCGCTTCGGACGTCGAGATCGATCTTGCCCCGCTGGATGCCCCGTTCGAGGAGGACTTCCATCTGGGCCAGCTCACGGTGTCCTGGGACGGCCACCGGGTCTTCGTCGAGGCGGCCGGGCTGTCCCCCGGGGAGTTCCGGCTCCCCGAGAGCGAGGACGAGCTCGACTCGTTGCGGGTGGGACTGTCGATCAAACAGGCCCGTGCCTTCATCGAACGAGCCCGCACGATCGTTGCCGCCGGGCGTCCACCGTGCGTCCTGTGCGGCCGCCCGGACGATCCGGCCGGGCACTTCTGCCCTCGGCTGAACTGATCGGAGCCGGCCGGAGCCGGCCGGGGCGGGCAGCCGGCGATCGTCAGTTCGAGGGCGGCACAGGGGCGTACGTCGGGTCGAAGGCATCGTAGGCTGCTGCATAGGCGCGACGCACTGCCGCGGAAAGGTTGCGCAGCGCCGCGGACCTGCGGGCGATCTCGCTCGCGGTCACCGCGGCACCGTCGTCCCGGGCAGCGAGGTCGAGCAGGGCCGACAACCGCTCCGCCCGGGCCAGCAGGGCGTGCGCCCCCGGTGGATGACCCGGGCCCAGCCCCGGGCTCGGCTCCTCCTCCCCGCGGTCGCGCAGCAGGGCGAGCACCTCGGGGCGAGCGCTTGCGATGTCGAGGTCGATGAGCGCGGCCGTCGTGGTGCGGATCGCGTTGCTGAGGTCGTGTTCCGCGGCGCGCAGGCCGGCTCCGGGCGGTGGCACGCGGGACGCGACGAGCACCCGCCAGTGCACCGACTCCAGCCGCCCCTCCAGGGCCGGCCCGTGCACGACGACCCCGGGAACGAGCACCAGCGGTGGGTTCGGGCCGATCACGATGATCGCCTCCCCGGCGGTGATCGCGTCCCTGTTCACCTCCGCCGGGCCGGGCAGGCCGGTGGCGTCCCCGGGGGCGGGCAGGACCAGCCGGAGCCGTTGCGCTCTGGCCGAACGCAGGGCTCCCAGGCCCAGCACGAGCGGCTCGTCGCCGAGGGTGTGCGGCGCCGCCTCGCCGCCGAGCGCGCGGTGCATCTGGGTGATGACGTCGTCGAGCCCGACGAGCCCGGCAAGCCACGCATTGCCCCATCCGGTGAGGACTCCGGACCGGGGCGACGCTGACAGGGCGGGAAGCACATTGCCTACCGTAGGCAATCGAGGAGCCTTCAGGCTCGCCGAGGAGGCCGTACCAGACCTTTTTCCGGGTGATAGCGCCATTTGTCGCCTCTGGGCAGGCACCGCCCGGCCAGCCAGGGCAGGCCCACGCTCAGCAGCCAGTAGGAATGCTCGATGATTCCTGGAGCCGGTTCCTCATGATCGGGTCCGTCCGGCAGACCCACGAGTGCTACCCCGGCGTGCGACAGACGATGGGCGAACGCCTGCGCGATCAGGCGGTGGCCGCGTGGCCCCGGGTGGATCCGGTCCACGTCGAAGCTGGACCGGCTGCGCACCGCAGGGTGCCCGCCGAGGTCGACCATCAACACCCCGGGGTCCGTCCGGGCCGCGGCATGGACCGCCGCGTTGAGCCGTTCGACCCGTTCGCTCAGGATCCGGCCGAACGGCGCCGGCACCGGGAGCAGCCGGCTGGGATCGGGCATGGTCGCGGTGAGCACGACGACTCCGTCAGCCCGCAGACGGCCTACCGTCCAGACCAGGTCCTGACGTAACCGCAGCGGATCGAATGTCGGTTTCAGCACGTCGTTCATGCCGGCGATCACGCTGGCGATCTGGGGGCCTAGCGACAGGGCGACGGGAAGCTGACGGGTACGCACGTCGTGCGTGGTCGCTCCCGTGGTGGCCAGATTGGTGAATTCCACGGCGCCGGCCGGGCCCAGGCACGCGGCGAGCCGGGCGGCGAAGCCCCGTCCTCCCGTCGCGGAGCGGCGGTGTTCGCGTCCCATCGTCACGCCGTCGCCGAGGCCGACCGTGATGCTGTCGCCCAGCGCGACGAACCGCCGGGATCCGGTACCGGAGTCCATGGCTCTGCCCGCCTTTCAGACCGCGAGTCAGGCCGCGAGCGGCGGCGCCGGTGGCTGCGGGAAGGCCGTGCCCGGGGCGGCCGGACCGGGCGAGTCGTGGCAGGTGAGGAAGCCCGCGACCGTGGTCGACCAGGGGAACTGCTCCGCGCGGGCCCGGGCCGCGACCCGGCGCGCGTGGACCTGCGCCGGCGAGGCGGACAGCAGGTCCACGACGGCGTCGGCGAACGTGAATCCGCTGCCCGCGGCGATCACGCCTACTCCCGGGACGATCAGTTCTGCGAGCGCACTGGCGTGGTGCACCACTGCCGGGGTGCCGCTGGCGAGCGCCTCTAGGGCGGTCAGCCCGAAGGTCTCCACCGGGCCGGGAGCGAGCGCGAGGTCGGCGGTCGCCAGCAGGCCGGCGAGCCGTTCCCGGTCGGCCACGAACCCGAGGAAGGTTACCGGCAGCCCGGCCGCATGCCGTTCCAGCCGGCCCCGATGGGCCCCGTCACCGGCGATCACCAGGCGCGCCGGCACCCGGCGGCGGACGAGTTCGGCTGCCGCGTCCACGGCGAGGTCGACCCGCTTCTCCGGTGCCAGCCGGCTGGCCACCACCAGCAGCGCCTCCTGGTCACGGGCGAAGGCGCGTCGCAGGGTCAGGTCGTGGTGAGCGGAGGAGAAACGGTCGAGCTCGACGCCGAGCGGAACGTGGCGCAGGTTGCCGGCGCCGATGCGGACGAACTCCGCCGCCGCCCAGGCCGTCGTCGCCACGACGGAGTCGAAGGCGGCCGCGAGCGAAGCGTTCGCCCGGTCCGCGGCTGTCGAGACCGGCAGGACTCCCCGCAGCGGTGCGGGTGTCCAGGTGCCGAGCAGGCGGTCGAGCCGCTCGTGGCTGACGACCAGCGACGGCACCCCGCGACGGCGGGCCCATCGGGCTAGTGGACGCAGGGTCGCCCGGTCGTGGACCTCGAGCCGGTCGGGCCGTTCCCGGTCGAGCAGGTCGGTGACGCGCCACGGCTCGGTGATGATCCGGTAACCGGTTCCGGGTAGCCGGGGGGCGCGTAGTTGGAACACGCGGGCATCCGGCTGGACCAGTTCGGCGTCCTGCTCGCCCGGAATGATCTGGACGACCTCGTGGCCCGCCGCGGTGTAACCGGCGGCGAGGTGGCGCAGTGTCGTCCGGATGCCGCCGGAGGCCGGCGCGACGAAGTTTGCCGCCTGCACGATCTTCATGCTGACCACCCGTCGTTTCTCGTTCCGGGCCGCTCGCGTGCGTCCCATCCGTCCCGTCGTCCGCCCCGCCGTCCGCTCCGTCCCTCGATGACCGGGCCGGGGTGCCTGAGGCGGCCGAAGCGGCTGGCCCCGCCGCCGGTGCCGAGCACGTCACGGTAGTGGCCGAGCAGCTCGTCGCCGACCGCGCTCCACCCGCATCCCACGACCGACTCCCGGGCCGCCGCACCCATCGCCACCCGGCGAGGGAGGTCGTCGGCCAGGGCCGCGACCTGCGCCCGCAGGGCCGCGGGGTCGCCGGGAGTGTAGTGCAGCCCGGTGCGGCCGTGCTCGACAACGTCGAGCAGCCCGCCCGCCGCGGGGGCGACCACCGGTACCCCGCTCGCCTTGGCCTCCTGCGCCGCCTGGCAGAATGTCTCGTGGATGCCGGTGTGGACGAAGACGTCGAGACTCGCGACCGCAGCCGAGAGCTCCTGCCCGGCGCGGAATCCGAGGAACGCCGCGTTCGGCATCGACCGGGCGAGGGCGGGAGGGGCCGTCACCGACGACGACGAGCCGGGTGTTCGGGATGTCGGACACCGCTCCGAGCAGCTCCACCCGCTTCTCCCGGGCCAGCCGGCCGACGTAGCCGACCAGGACCTCGCCGTTCGGAGCGAGGCTGCGGCGCAGTTCGTCGTCCCGGTGCGCCGGGTGGAAGCGTTCGAGGTCCACCCCTCGACTCCAGCGGGCGACCCGTTGCACGCCCTGGCTCAGGAGGGTGTCGACGGCATCCCAGGACGGCGCGAGGGTCCGGGCCGCGAGCCGGTGTATGATGGCTAGCCAATGCCAGATCGTGCGTTCCGCGGTGGCCAGCCCGTAGCGGGCGGCGAACGCGGCGATGTCCGTCTGGTAGACGGCGATGCTCGGTATGCCGAGCCGCCGCGCCGCGAACACCGCCTGCGCCCCGAGGCCGGCGGGCGCCGCCAGATGGACGATGTCCGGGTCGAACTCCCGTAAGGCGGCGGGAAGCCCGGGCCACGGGACTGCGAAGCGAAACGCCGGGTAACCCGGTAGGGGAGCCGACGGCGCCCACAGCACCGGTGCGCCGGCGTGGCTGCGCGCCGCCGCGCATCGGGCGGCGGGCGCCGGAGCCGGCGCGATGACCATTGCCTCGTGCTGCCGGTCCCGCAGGTGTTCCAGCACTCGACAGACCGTGTTCGTCACCCCGTCGACATGGGGGAGGAACGACTCGGTGATCACCGCTATGCGCACACGAGCACCGTGGCAGGGTATGGAGCCGTGCCGCAGACGGCCAGCCGACCGTTACATGAACGTTCTGGCACAGCTTGGTGCACCGTACGGGTGTACACGACCGGCTGTTCATCCGGTCGGCGGATCCGGGCCGGATTCCCGTCCAACCTGGCGCCATCTAACACAGCGTCACCCGACATGGTGTTATTCGATCACGATGTCATCTGACATAGTGCCACTTGACATAGTGCTATCTACCATAGTGTTACTTGACATGATGTCACACGACATAGTGCAACATGATGCTATCCGACATGGTGTCGTTCGACACGGCGCCCGGCGGGCGCCATGGTTCCTGGTCCGCACCGTCGCACGCCGGCCGCCAGCATTTTCCCAGGGCGCCGGTGAGGAGGATATTTGGAGGCACGGGGCGGCGCACCGGTCGGGGAGTGAGAGCCATCGAGGTGTACGCGTGATGTTCAGGCGGCAGGACACGGTCCTGATCACGTCCGCGGCCCGGTCGCGGCAGTCGGACATCCATCGGCGGGAGGTGCGTTACCTCCTCTCGATGATGTTCCGGATGCTCTGCTTCGTGCTCGCCGTGGTTGCCTTCCACGGCTGGCTGCGGTTTGTCGCTGTCGCGATGGCCGTGATCATTCCGTGGGTCGCGGTGGTCATCGCCAATGGCGGTCCGGCGCCCGAACGCGACCGGCCCGCCAGCTACGATCCGGGCCAGCCGGCGGCGGGCGAGCCGCCGGCCCTGGAGGCCGATCCCCACCGGGTGGTCGACAGCGAGGGCTGGGTGGATGACGAGGGCTGGGTGCACGGCCATCCGGACCCACCGGGCCGGGACGGCAGCGGACTCGGCGAGGCGCCCGTCTCCGGGCCGTCGGGTTGACGTCAGGTTGAGCCGGTGAGGTGCATCAGCTTCACCACTGACTACGGACTCGCCGACGGCTTTGTTGCAGCCTGCCACGGGGTGATCCTGCAGACGGTGCCGGACGCCCGGATCATCGACGTGACCCACCTGGTGCCGCCGGGGGACGTGCGGCGGGGGGCGGCCGTGCTCGCCCAGACGGTGGGTTCCCTGCCTCGGGGGGTGCACCTCGCCGTGGTGGATCCCGGGGTGGGCACGTCGCGCCGGGCCCTGGCACTGCGCGCGGTCGGCGGTCACCTGGTCGGGCCCGACAACGGCCTGCTGATCTCCGCGGCCGAGCGGTTGGGGGGGATCGAGGCCGCGGTCACGCTGGCGGTGCGGCCCGGAACCCCCGCGACGTTCCACGGCCGGGACGTCTTCGCCCCGGTGGCTGCCGCCCTGGCGCGCGGGACGCCGCTCCAGGAGGTCGGTGAGCCGGTGGAGCCGGCGACCCTGGTCCGTCCGCGGGCGGCCCTGGCTCGGCTACGCCCGGATGGCACCGTGGAGACCGAGGTGGTCCTCGTTGACACGTTCGGCAACGTCCAGCTCGCGGCCTCCGGCGCGCTGCTCGGCGCGGCCGGGCTGCGCCCGCCGGGTCGGGCGGTGCTGCGACCGCTCCGGCGGGACCGCCCGACCGGGGCCGAGCAAGCGGCCGGGCCGCCCGCGGCCGCGGGCCCGATGGTTGAACTGGCGGTAGGGGTCACCTTCGGTTCTGTCGGCCCGGGGGAGGCGGTGCTCTACGTCGACTCGGCGGGGATGGCGGCCCTCGCCGTGCGCGACGGTGACGCCGCGCATGCCCTCACGCTTATGCCCGGCGACCGCCTTACGCTGCGCCGCTGGGACAGGCGTCTGGGGCGCCCACCGCCCGTCGGGTGACGGCACCGGTCAGCACCGGTCAGCACCGGTCAGCAGAATCCCGGGAAGGTCAGCCAGCTCGGCCCCGGGTCGGGAGCGTCATCGCGCAGGACCGTTCCCTCGATCTTGCCGTACGGCCGGTCCGCGGCGTAGTAGATCGTGTTGGGATTATCGAGCCCGAACGGTTCTAGATCAACCAGGAAGTGGTGTTTGTTCGGCATTGACAGGCGGATTTCGGCGACGTCGGCGTGCGCGGTCAGTGCCGCCTCGCCCATCCGGTACAGGGTCTGTTGCAGAGCCAGGCTGTGGAGGCTCGCGAAGGTGCTGACCAGAGCCGTCCGTATCTCGTCGAACAGTCGTTCGAAGCCGAGGTCTGACCGGGCGTAGCGCCAGCGGGCGGTGACCTCTGTCGCCAGGATGCGGTCTGTCGTCTCGGGCAGCGTGGTGTACCGGTCGCGGAGAAACCCCGAGAATTCCGAGCCGGTCGACTTCAGCAGGACCAGCCCGGCGAGTCCGGACACGACGAAGGCCGTGTCACGGTCGAGGGTGACGACCGTCGTCCTTTTCTCCCCAGCCGACCTGCTGAAGGCATGGTCGTGCGGCACCCCGTCCACCGGGATGCGGTCCCACCGGTACTGCTCGATTTCTATCCGGGCGCCGTCGATCCACGGGAGGGATCCGACGAAATGGTGACCCAGCCGGATCGCGAAATCCTCGATCTGGCCGATTCCGTGCTCGCGGGCGAAGGCGTAGACGGTGTTTTTCTGCGTGTCCGTGGTGAGCACGTGCGCATTGTCGCCGGACAGGTGCGCGGCGGCGAAGTCACCACGAAGCGCAGTGGAGACGTTCAGATCGGTGATCTGGTGCACCGGTCCGTTCCGCGCTACGTGGACGAGACGGACCTCCGCCTTTCCATACTGATTGGGCCCGAGAACGATCGCCATGTGGCCTCCCTGTCGTGGGACGGTCATTTCCCTTATCCGGAGTGCGCCTTTCGCCCGGCCGGGTCGATCGGCCTGCCGCGGGTCCGACCGTCCCGGCGCGTCGTGCCGGCACCGGTGCGGGCCGGAGACCGCCGAACGTGGCCTGACCATTCTGCTGGACCGGGTGACCTCCCGGACCGACAGTGAGTTTCGCGCGCCCGGCTCGTGCCGTTCGTCGTGCCGTTCGTCCTCCGGCCCCTCGCCCCGGCCTGTCGCCGGGGTGCCCCTCCGGGCCAGGTGGACCGCGGGGTGGGATCACGCGGTGGTGACCCGTCCGGGTGGCTTCCGGTAATGGAAAGTCAGCGAGACGTCAATGGTCTCGCATGCCGGCGGTGCCGTGTACCGCCCGGTCGTCTCTGGTTGCGGAAACTCATCTGCACGGGTGACGGGTTGCGTCTTCTTTGATATCGCCGTGGGTTCTGGCCGTCGTTTCGGGTGGTCGGTGAAATGTCCTCCGGGCCGGGCAACTCGGGAAGGCGTTCGTGCGTCAGAAGGGGAGAAGGGGAGGGGTGTATGTGGGACGCCTAGAGAGTGCTACTCTCCGTATTAAGATGCTCGACGCTGGGTGATGCTCTTCCGGTTGGCGCCGTAGATTCCGCTGATCGAGGATACGTGGGGTTGATCTCTGGGTACCGTTCGGACGTAGCTTCCCGTCCGGCGACGCTGCCGGCGCGGTCTTCAAGAGGGGGCATTACATGTCTCGCTCGGTAATGATTCCCTCACGTATTTTCCGTGGGTGGGGTCGCTCGGCCCGGCTGGAATCCCGGCCGGCGGGATCGCCTGGTCGCCGGCCCCGGCGGTGGCCGGGGGGGACGCTTCTGCTTGCCGCGGTGCTGTCCGCGGCGGCCTGTTCCGGCGGGGGGGCATCACCGGCGCCGGCCGGGGCCACCCCCGCGCCGGATCCGGCGGCGAGCGTGACGGTCACGCCGGGGGACGGCGCCACCGGGGTGGCGCTGACCAGCCCGGTCGTCGTGCGCGGCAACGCCCCGCTGGCCGCGGTCTCCGTCAACCGGAGGGCGAGCGCGTCGGAGAAGACGGAGCCGGGGATACTGCTCGGCACCTTCTCGGCCGATCATCGGACCTGGACATCCTCCGGTGGGCTGTTCGCCGATTCGCGGTACGACGTCGAGGCGTCCACGTCCCCGGCGACGGGCATCGTCGGGACGACGTCGGTGCGGACCGGCTTCGTGACCGGCGTCCCGGCGAAGTCGTTCAAGGTCTCCTGGGAGCCGGTCGCGGGCCAGACCGTCGGGATCGGCGCGCCGATCAGCCTGACGTTCAGCGCGCCCGCGCCCAGTCGGGCCGCCGTCCAGAGCCGGCTGGTCGTACGGACCGATCCGCCGGTCCTCGGCGCGTGGAACTGGCTGTCGAACCGGGTCGTCATGTGGCGGCCGAAGGAGTACTGGAAGCCCGGGACGAAGGTGCACGTCGAGGCCAACTTCGCCGGCTACGACGCGGGCGGGGGCCGGCTGGGGGTCAAGGACCGGGCGATGGACTTCGTCATCGGCTCCGCCCAGGTCTCCAAGGTCGACTCGGCCACCCACACGATGAAGGTCTTCCGGGACGGGCAACTGCTGCGCACGATGCCGGTCAGCCTCGGCAAACCCAGTCTGCCGAGCATGGATGGCCCGCACAACGTGCTGGGCAAGTCAGCTGAAGTGATCATGGATTCGGCCACCGTAGGCATCCCCCAGGGCGACCCGGACTACTACTACGAGAAGGTCCAGTGGGCGGTCCACTACACCAGTGGCGGGCAGTACGTGCATGCCGCGCCCTGGTCGGTGCCCTCCCAGGGACGAGCCAACGTCTCCCATGGGTGCGTGAATGCCTCACCCGCCGACGCCCAGTGGTTCTACAACTTCACCCGGCTCGGTGACATCATCGACATCGTCAACACCGGTCGGCCGCCGGACACCTCACAGCTCGGCAACGCGTGGTCGGTCCCCTGGGCCACGTGGAAGGCGGGCAGCGCGCTGCCAGTGTCCGACCAGCTCGCCCCCGCGGTGAGCCTCGACTCCGCGGTGAGCACCGTCACGCCCGGGCCTGCGGCCGCCATCCCCAGGACCGGCTCGGCGGGCGCCGGCGCCTGACCGGGCGATCGCGGGTCTCGCAGCCGCGGCAGCGTGGACGACGCCCGGCCCGACCAGCTCGGTGCCGGGCGTCGTCAATATGCGCCCTCGGCCGCTCCCACCGCGGT
>NZ_CDWTMO010000129.1:0-12217 GCF_977946435.1 Frankia sp. CgKIO3
TAGACCCGACATAGAATAATCAAGTTATTTCAATGCAAATCCTAAGGCTCTCCGGGCGCGATCGTGGAGCCACACTGGGTGGTGCGGGCGAGAATGATCGCCGTACGGTCGTCGCCTTGCCGCCCGGGCGCGTATCGGCGAACCGCGTCGAAGGCGTCGTCGAGCAGCGCCACCGGCGTGCGCGTGGGATCACGGAGGATCTCGGCGATCAGCCGGTGCAGCCCGAACTGCCGCCCGGCCTCGTCACGCGCCTCCACCAGTCCGTCGGTGTAGGCGAAGAGCACGTCGCCCGGTTCGAGCCGCAGCGTCTGGATTCCCCACGCCCCGGGCTCCGCGAGCAGGCTCGACATCAACGGGCCCGTCGGAGGCAGCCGAACGACCTGCGCCGTTCCCAGCCCGGAGCCGACGATGGAACCGGGTCCCGGCACCCGCCCGGGCTCGGGGCCGGCACCGTTCGCCCCATCCCCCGACCCGCGGGCCGATCCGACAGCATGCGCGGGTCCAACAGCAGCCGCCATGGCGGATCCGCCCACCCCGTCACCGGGGCCGCCTCCCGGCCGGGCGGGATCGCGGGGGCCAACCAGGTGAGCGGTCGGAGCGGGTACCTCGCGTGAGGATGCCCCGCCGGGAAGCACCGCGTCCGCGGGTACCTTGCCTGTGGGCAGCTCGCCCACCGACACCGCACCCACCGACACCGCATCCACCCACCCCGCGCCCGCGGGCAGCTCGCCCGCCGAGGCCATGTTCCCGGGCACCGCCCGGCGCAGCAGGAGCGTGTCGGGATGACCGGCGTTGACGTAGGACAGGTCCCCGGTCCGCGGGTCGACAACGGCGATGATCGCGGTCGCGAACATCTCCTCGATCTCACCGAGGTTGTCCACCGTCCACTCCAGGGCCCGACCGGGATCGATCTCCGTCGACAGAGCCGCGTCAAGCAGTTGCTTGAGCCGCAACGCGAAGACCCCGGCCGCGGCTCCATGACCGGAGACGTCACCGACCACGACGGCGACCCGCCCGTCGGGTAGCTCGAAGGCGTCGTACCAGTCCCCCGCCAGTTCGCCCTCGGCCGGATCGACCCGGCCGTGCAGGACCAGGCCGCGGGCCCGCAGGAGCGAGGGCGTGAGCGCGTCCCGCAGTGCGATCACAGCGGGTCCCTGCTGGGCCAGAGCCTCCCACGACCGCTCGTTCTGGCGGACGAGCCGCACCAGCTGGGCGCGCATCGTCTCGACGTCGGCGGCCAGCTCCACGATCTCCTTGGGGCCGACGGAGGGGATCCGGGTGTCGTAGCGACCGGCGGCCACCGCGTTGACGGATCGCTGCAACGCTCCGATCGGGCGGAGCAGCCATCGGCGCGAGATGATCATAATGGTCAGCAGGAACCCGAGGATGACGAACATCGCACTGGCCAGCGAGCTCAGCAGCAGCACGGAGGCACTCTCCACCCGCCCGGACGCCTCGACCTGCTCGCGGTCGATCGCCACGGCGAGCTCCGCGACCTCGCGGCGCAGCAGGTCGAAGTCCTGGCGCGCGTTGGTGCGCACGATATTCCGGGCAGCGGCGGTGTCTCCCCTCGTCATCGCGGCCAGTTCCGGCTGGACAACCTCGCGACGCCAGTCCCGGTACGCCCGGCCGACTTCCCCGTGCTGCGCGCGCGGCACGGGGAAGTCGGCCAGCAACGCGTCCAGCTGTGCCATCAGGACCGGGATGGAGCTGGCGGACTCGTCGTAGGGGACAAGGAAACCCCGGTCCCGGGTGATGATGTAGCCACGCAGAGCATTCTCCTGGTCGACGAAGTCGGCCAGGAGCATCGCGGTGGTAGTCGCCGCCGGGTCCAGATGCCTGCTCCGCTCCGTCGCGGCATGACGTGACCGCAGGGCGGAGACCACGGCCAACACCAGCATCACGATGATCGAGATGCTGGCGAGCAACGTCAGCACCCGGATGCCGCGCCGAAGGCCAGCCGTCTCGCCCATGTGCAGATTGTCGTCCAGCCATCGGGCGCCGGTTGTGTCGGGTGACGTGCGGGGTCCCCCGGGGAGGCTCGTACGACAGCTACCCCATCTCACGGATGGAACGATGAGCGCCGCACTCAATGTGCTGCGCCGAATGATCGCGAACCTCGGCGGCGGCGCGGACCTACTCCAGCCCCAGTCTAGCCCCAGACTTTCACAGTGCTTGTTTGATGACGTGTTGGAAATGAGTAAACATAGCGGCACGTTGCCACTCTTTCGGACAAGGCGGAAACCTCCGGATTCCCACGGCACCGAGCGCTCCGGAGTGCCGGGAGCTGGAACGGTGCCTGTGGTCCACTCGTTAGGCCTGCTGAGCACGGCGGATCCGAGCCGGGATCCCGAGCCGGGGACTGGTCCGGCCACTGCGGTGCCCGGCGCCGACGGCGCCCAGTGCGTACCGCCGGGAGGCACGGGAGTTCGATCGGCCCCCGTGCCGGTGCCGGTCCCGCCAGCGGCCGCGCCTTTGGTCGACCACGACGGCCTCCGCGGGCACGACTCCCCATAGAGCACGGTGGATGACGGAGTCACGGTGGAGGGTGACGGATCGACCGATCTCCGGGAGTTGAATGCATGATCTGGGAGGCTGTCAGACGATGACTTCGGGTTCGGTCACCGAACCGACGCACGCATCGAACGTGGCTGGTCGCCCCCACGGTGCGGCGCGGCCCCCGCGGCCGGCCGGGCGGTCGCCCGAGGGCCCGGCCGAGGCAGCGATCTGGACCCGCGGGCTCGGCAAGCGGTACGGCGATCGGGTGGCGGTGGACCATCTCGACCTCCAGGTGCCGCGCGGGACGCTGTCCGGTTTCGTCGGCCCGAACGGGGCCGGGAAGTCCAGCACGCTGCGCATGCTGCTGGGGTTGATCCGCCCCACGGCGGGCCAGGGGTACGTGCTGGGCGCGCCGATCTCCCATCCGGCCCGCTACCTGGGCCGGGTCGGGGCAATGATCGAAGGCCCGACGTTCCATCCCGGGCTGTCCGGCCGGCGCAATCTGGACCAGCTCGCCCTGCTGCGTGGGATCGGCGGGCGGCGCCGCGCCGATCGCGCGCGGCGGGTCGGGGAAGTCCTCGCACAGGTGGGCCTGACCGAGCGGGCCGACGACCGGTTCACCGCCTACTCCCTCGGGATGAAGCAGCGCCTGGGCATCGCCGCCGCTCTGTTGCCCGATCCCAGCCTGCTCATCCTGGACGAGCCGACGAACGGCCTCGACCCGGCGGGCATCCGGGAGATCCGCGCGCTGCTGGGCCAGCTGGCCGGCACCGGCATGACGGTCTTCATGTCGAGCCATCTGCTAACCGAGGTCGAGCAGATCTGCGATCATTTGGTGATGATCAACGGCGGGCGGATGCTGTTCCAGGGGCACGTCACCGACCTGCTCGCCGCCGAGGATCCCCGGATCCTCATGGTGCCCGAGCGGGACGACGACGCCCGCCGCCTGGCCGGGCTCCTCGGCGAGACCGGCCTTCGGGTCGAGATGGACCTCTGCCCCGGGCCGTCGTGCGACGCGGGAGTCGGCGAACGCCATCCGGTGGTGACCGCCCATGCCCGCGAGGGGGTGGCCGCGGACCTCAACCGACTGGCGATGCGCGCCGGCATCACCCTGCGCTCGCTGCGCACCCATCGGCCGAACCTGGAGGAGACCTTCCTGCGCGTCACCGGCGAGATCGACGGCGACCTCATTCGTTCCGAGAACACCCCGGACGGCAGCGTGCCCCCCGTGGGAGCCGGGCTCGACCCGGCCCAGAGCCGTGCAGGTGCCACATGATCACGGTTTTCCGCGCCGAATGGGTGCCGCTGTTGCGGACCCGGTTCCTGCTCGGGACGCTGGGGGCGGTCATCGCCTCGGCCCTGCTCGGCACCGTTCTGACCTTCGTCTCGGTGAGGCACAACGACTTCGATGGCGACCCCGTCACGGCCAGCGGGCTGTCCGCCGCGAACGGCGTCGTGCAGGGGGTGCAGGCGGTCAGCATCCTGCTCGGCGTGGTGGCCCTGTCCGTCGTCGCCGCGTCGCTCGCCGGCGACCATGCGCACGGGACCCTGCGCAACCAGCTCGTCGCCCAGCCGCACCGGCTCCGGCTTCTCGCCGGCAAACTGCTGGCTCTGGCGGCGTTCGTGGTTCTCGTCATCACCGTGGCGACCGTGGTCTCGGTCGCGTTGTCCTTCGCGCTCGCGCCGCTGAAGGGGGTGTCGACGGCCGCCTGGAGCAGCGCGGCGGGGCTAGCCGAACTGGGCAAGAGCTTCGTCAACCTGTGCGCTGGATCGCTCGGCTACGCCGCGCTCGGCGCCCTGGCCGCGATCGTCTTCCGCGCGCCCGCCGCGGCGATCGCGGTCGCGGTCGCCTACGCGCTGCCGGTGGAGATGCTGGTCACGCGCATCTACGGTCCCGTCCGGGCCTGGCTGCCGGTACAGCTGATGGAGGCGATCACCACCGGTGGCTCCGCCGTCGCCACGCCCTACGCCGACGCGCTGCTGCGCGGGCTGGTCTACTGCACCGCGATGGTGCTGGTCGCTGTCGTCCTCTTCTGGCGCCGGGACATGACCTCATAAGGGAAATGGGAAATAAGAACGTTATTTTGTCCCGAGTGTCCCTGGACCCCGAGCTCCCAGGAACTCAGAGCTCCCAGGGACTCAGTGCCCGAACACGTCGGAGTCGAGGGCGTCCGCCTCCCCCGCGGCGCCCCGGTCCAGCCCGGAGATCGCGGCGATCTCCTCGGCGGAGAGCGTGAAGTCGAAGACGTCGATGTTCTCCGCCAGGCGCCTGGGGCTGGCCGACTTCGGCACCACCACGATGCCCAGCTCGATGTGCCAGCGCAGGACGACCTGCGCGGGGGTGCGCTCGTGCGCGGCGGCGATCCGCGCGATCACCGGTTCGTCGAGCAGCCCGGTGCCGGCGCCCAGCGGGCTCCACGCCTCCGTCACGATCCCGTGCTCCGCGTGGTAAGCGCGGATCGCGGACCGGCCGAGTCGGGGATCGAGCTGGATCTGGTTCACGTCCGGCGCGACACCGGTCTGGGCCAGCAGCCGGTCGAGGTGGGTCGTCTTGAAGTTCGACACCCCGATCGCGCGTACCTGGCCGTCCTTCAGCAGCTCGACGAGCCCCTTCCAGGCCTCGACGTACCGATCCCGCCACGGGTTCGGCCAGTGGATGAGGAGCAGATCGAGGTAGTCCAGCCCCATCCGGCGGGTGCTCTCCACCGCGGCCCTGCGCACGCCGCGGACGCTGTGTGAGCGTTTGTTGAACTTCGTGGTGACGAACAGCTCCTCGCGGGGCACGCTGACGGCGCGTAGCCCGGCGCCGACCCCCTTCTCGTTGCCGTAGTTGTGCGCGGTGTCGATCAACCGGTAGCCCAGCCCGAGCGCCTGTTCCACCACCCCCTGGACCTCCCGGTCGTTCAGCGGCCAGGTTCCGAGCCCGAGCCTGGGCATCCGGGCACCGTGCGCGAGCGGGACGGTGGGGACAGGCGAGAGTGCCACGGGCGTAGGACCTCTCTGGTACGAAGATCTGGTACGAAGAGATGCCGGGCGGCCGACCGGATCCGCGCTCCGGCCGGCCTCCGGGCATCCGGGCGACCCGGCCGCGATGGATGTGGTACCCACGTCGGCGAGCGAGACCCGGGGAAACGGGTCCGAAGACCCGGAGGGCAGACTGCCAGTATGAGCACCGCCAGGGACGACAGACTCGCGGTACGGCTACCCCAGGACGAAGCCGAGATCATCCGCTCGGCCGCGGAGGGTGAGGGCCTGTCCCTTGAGGACTTCGCCGTCGAGGCCATGAAGCGATACGCGCGAGAGGTTCTCGCCGACCGCCGCCTGTTCCGCGTCCCGGATGCCGACTGGAGCAAGCTCGAGGCGCTGCTCGACACGCCGCTGCCGGACTCCCCCCGGCTGCGCCGGCTCCTCGACGAGAAACCGGGCTCGGAGCAGCCGGAGCACCTCGCCACCTCTGCCCGCCTCCCGGTCGGCCGACCAGCCGGCCAGTCGACCGGCGGTCCCGACGCGGTCCGACGCGGTCCGACGCGGTCCGACGCGGTCCGACGCGGTCCGACGCGGTCCGACGCGGTCCGACGCGGTCCGACGCGGTCCGACGCGGTCCCAAGAAAGGATCCTACGCAGTGCCCCTCGCCAAGCCCGCGGCCCTGTCCGAGGGCCCGGACCGGCTCACCTTCAACAGCGGTGACGACCTGCTCGACGGCTGGCTGCGCCACCACGCCCTCGAACACCAGCAGGACCGGACGACGAACACGTTCGTGATCGTCGATGGTACCCGGGTCGCCGGCTACTACTGCCTGGCCACCGCCGCCCTGGAAAGGATCCCCGGTTCACGCCGGTGGTCGCGCCGGTCCACCGGACCCGTTCCGGCGATGTTCGTGGGGCGGCTCGCGGTCGATGTCCGCTACCAGGGCCGCGGGGTCGGCGCCCAACTCGTGCGGGACGCCGTGATGCGGTCGCTGACCGTCCATCGCATGGTCGGAGTGCCGCTCCTGCTCGCCCACGCGATACGGCAACCCGGCCGGGCGTTCTACCGCCATCTCGGCTTCCTCGGCACCCACGTCGACCCCTACCTGCTCGCGCTGCCGCTACACGGCGCCGCCGGCGGGGGCTGAGCGCCGCCGGCCCCCGCTGGCCGCCCGTCACCTACTCGTCGCCGAGCAGCACATCCAGGTTGACGCGCAGCAACCACTGATCGAGCTTGAACGGGGGGTACGGCCAGGGCAGGCCGTCGAGCACCAGCTGGTTCACCGGGAGCCACAGGCTGCGCCGGCGGGCGTCGACCGCGCCGCGGCGCACCCCGACATACCAGGTCGCGGGGCCCCGCAGCCTGCTCAGCCCCACGTCGATCGACCGGTCAGTGCGGAAGGTCATCCGCGTGCCGCGCCCCGCCGGCCGCACGACCTGCACCAGGCCGTCGAGCCCGGCGAGCAGCACCGCGCCGGTGGCTGGATCGACGGTGATGCTGCGCACCAGCCCACCCCGGTCGGTGCCCGCGATCAGGTAGTCGGGGCGGTTGGCGATGCCCCAGGTGTCGACCGGCCAGTTGCCCGTGGCGGGGGCCCGGGTCACCAGGCCGCGTTCCCCATCGATCTTCGGGTAGACGGCGAGGGTCTCCGCCCGCAGCCCGTCGGCCTTGGTGCGGGCCACGTACAGGGTGCCGTCCGTGCCGAACACGGCCGACTCCATCCGGGAGCCGTCCTGAACGGCGCGCACCGCCGTGCTCTTCGGGCTGATGGTGCCCCGCGACGCCGAGTAGGAGAACTCCTGCACGGGGAAGGGCTGGGCCCGGAAGTCCAGCCCGCGCACGTCACTGATCAGCACGAACCGTTCGTCATCAGGTTCGCTGGTGGGATCGGCGACGACCTCCCGCGGGTTCACGACCAGCTCGAGGCCCAGCGGGCGGGCCTGCGGGTACTGCCAGTGCGCCCGCACCCGGCCGGCGAGGTCGATAACGAGCAGGGCGCCGTTGTCGGTGCCGCCGACCCCGGTCCCCAGGTACTGGGCGATGACCAGGTGCCCGCTGCGGGGCAGCCGGGCGATCGAGGACGGCCCGCGCGGTGAGCGCGGCTCCAGCGGCGCGAGCACCGGGAAGGCCAGCGCCGCCACGTACGGCGGGGCGGCGCTGGCGAGCTGAGCCGCTGTCCTGGATACCGTCTGGTCGTAGGCCCACCGTCCGCCCAGGGAGTCCCGCCGGAGCTGACCGATGCTCGGCAACTCGCCGTCGACGGAGGTGTTCCAGCCGAAGAAGGGCATCAGCGAGACGAAGACCACCCGCTCGGTGCCGTCCGGGCCGGGCACGACGATCACGTCCGAGATGTTCCCGCCGCCTACACCATGGTAGTTCGGGTCGGCCCGGGGCAGGCTCGTCCGGCCCTTCGTTGAGGGGATCACCAGGCGGGTGAACCGTTCGGTGACTGGCTCGAAGATCTTGATCTCCATGCCCGTACCGGTCAGCTTCGCCTGGTCGTCGGTGAACGGAGTCGTCGCGAGGAAGACGGTGCCGTCCGCGGCGACCGCGGACAGGAAGGCGGCCTGACCGGGGCCGAAGCCCCAGCCCGGCACCTCGGCGATCTCGATGGCCGACTGGTCGTCGAGGTTTCCGAAGGTGCCGGGTGCGCCATAGATGGTCAGCAGGTTCCTGGGCAGGCCCGCCACCGCCCCGGCCGGCATCGACGGGCCCACGGTGACCCCGCCGACCGGTGCCGAGGGTCGGCTCAGCGGCAGGTCACCGGAGGAGGTCGGACCCGAGGACGAGGAGAGCAGGCGCGCGGCGACGAGGGCGCCGGCGGACGTCGCGCCGAGGCCCACGGCCGTCGCGAGCAGGCGGCGGCGGGTAACGGCGAGCGGCGAGCGCACCGACCCCGACGACCCGGGAGACCCGGGAGACCCGGGAGAACCGGGCTCACCGCCGTCCGCGTTCGGACGGGTCTGGGCTGGCATCAGCGGTGGCCTCTCCGCGCGGGGTGGGCTGGGACTCGTCGGGCAGAGGAACTCCTCACACCCGGGCCGGGACCCCCTCGCCGGGCTGGGGGTCAGGTAGTCCCACGCCCCCCGCCGGCCGCCGGTGCGTCTCGGCGGCCCGCGCCGCCCGGCGGTCGGTGTGATGCAGCTGGACCACGAGCAGGCCGACCGCGAGCGCGGTCACCGACTCGGCGGCGAGCGCGGCGGTGGCCGTGGCCATCGATCCGCCGCCGGCCGAGACGAGCGCCCCAGCCGTCGCCACGGTGGCGACGGCGAGCACGCCGACGACCCGGCGCACCCCGGCGCCGAGCAGGTACGTGGTGAACATCAGGGTGACGGCCAGCAGGGTCATGCTCAGCGCGAGCACCGACAGCGCGGAGGCGGCGTCGGTGAGATGCGCCCCGAAGACGAGTCCGATCAACCACTTGGCCGCGAACAGACCGAGCCCGGCGAGGAAGAGCCCGGGAGCGACGACGAAGACCAGCGCCACGACCAACGTGCCCCCGGCGGGGCGTCCCTCCTTGCGCCGTCGTGCCGCCTCGGGCAGCAGGAAGTTCGCGACCGCCAGCCCGATGAAGACCGGTACCTTGCAGGCCGTCGAGATCGCCGCGTAGCCGCCGACCCCGGAGGACCCCAGCCAGCCGACGATGACGACGTCCATATTCTGCAGCAGGGCGAGGGGGATCAGCACGCCGAGGGCGACGGTGGTGTCGGCGATGACGCTGTGCCGGGCGCTGGCGCGCGGCGCCGGGATCGGCAGCGGAATCGGCCCGGTGGCCGGCGGTGTGCCGTCGTCAGGCAGCACGGTCGCCCCGCGCTGGGACACAGGCGCCCCGCGCCGGGACACGGGCGGACGCGGCAGCCGCGGGGTGCGCGTGACGGCCCACCGGGCGTGCTCGGCGCCGACGACGACGCCGAGCACGATGCCCAGGCCCGCGCCGTTCACCCCGAGCCCGCCCAGCACGAGCACGATTACCAGGCCGATCCGGACGAAGTCCTCGACCACGAAGTTGACGGCGAGGCGCGGATAGGCCCCCCGGGCCTGCAGCAGGCCGCGTTCGACGCACAGCAGCGTCCACAGCGCGGCACCGATGGTCGCCTCGGCGATCGCGAGCGGATGCGGATAAGACATCAGCGCGGCCACCGGCCGGCACAGCACCACCGCGACGATTGCGGAGATCACGATGCCGACGCCGCAGGCGCCCCGCAGCCGCCGGATCCAGGACCACTGCTCGCGCCGGGTGCCCCCCGGCCCAGACGTCTCGTGCTGCACCACGGCGATCAGCAGCGCGTTACCCGCGACCGAGAGAATCAGGAAGATGCTGACCTGCACCGACACGGCGCCGTAGGAGTCCGGGTCCAGCGACCGGGCGACGATCAGGTTCATCAGCAGGTTGCACCCGTTGACGAGCATGCCGGCGACGGCCAGCGCTGCCGGACCGGCCAGCAGGCCCGTCACAGCCTCACGCGAGGGCTTCGCCATCAGTCTCCCTACCGGGAACGGGACACGTCGAATCACTCACAGCGAAACACCGACCATGGTAAGTGGCCGACGATTTTCCGACATCGGTAGGTTGCAGGCGAACGTTGCAGACGAACATGGTAAGCCCTGGCGAGCGGAACGAAACGGAAGGAATGCCACCGGTGACGGGAAGCCCCAGCGTGACACCCCCGGAAGGGTCCGACGCACCGCGGAGGGTCCCGGGAGCGCCGGTACCTGCCCACCCTCGCCGGCCGGCACGTGGTGTTCCTCAACTGGCGGGACCGGGAGCATCCGCAGGCCGGCGGGGCGGAGCTGTTCTGCCAGTCGATCGCCGAACGGTTCGCCGCGGCCGGCGCCCGGGTCACCCTGCTGACCTCGCGGGCCACGGACGGTGAACGCCCGGGTCCGCCCGTCGCCGAGTCCGTCGGCGGCGTCGAGGTGCGCCGCGGGGGCGGCACCTTCGGCGTCTATCCGTCGGTGCTCGCCCGGCTGGCCAGCCTGGGGCGGGCCGGGCACCGCGTCGACGCCGTCGTCGACTGCCAGAACGGGATCCCGTTCTTCAGCCCCCTGGTGCTGCCGGCGAGCACCCCCGTCGTGCAGGTGCTCCACCACGTTCATCAGAAACAGTTCCCGTTGTACTTCCCCGGGCCGGTCGCCCGGGTCGGGCAGCTGCTGGAGGCGCCGGGCAGCCGGTGGGTCTACCGGCGCCGACCGGTGGTGGTCGTCTCCCCCTCGACCCGCGCCGAGGCCCGTGACATCCTCGGTCTGCCCGGCCCGCGCTTCCTGGTCCCCAACGGGGTGACCACCTCGGCCGCCGGGGCTAACTCGACCGCTGGGGCCACCGCGTTCACGGGCCCGGCTGGCGGCGGGCCCGCAGGCTCGGATGGCGGCCCCGCGACGGCACCCACCATCGTGTGCGTCGGCCGGCTCGTGCCGCACAAGCGGCTCGACCTGCTCCTCGACGCGCTGCCCGCGCTGGTCGGGGCGCATCCCGGGCTCACCGTCCACATCATCGGCGACGGCCCGGACCGCGAACGCCTGACCGCCCGCGCGGTCGCCCTCGGGCTGACCACCCCAGATACGGTGACCACCACCGACCCGGGGGCCGCTCCGGGCTCGGGAGGCACGACCGACCGGGACGGTGACGCCGTGCGCTGGCACGGCTACACCGATGCCGCCACCCGCGACCGGCTGCTTTCCTCGGCCTGGCTGACGGTCAACCCCTCGCATGGTGAGGGCTGGGGGCTGTCGGTGCTGGAGGCCGCCGCCCTCGGGGTGCCCGCGGTGGCGTTCCGGGTCCCGGGGCTGCGCGACGCGGTCCGGGACGGGACGACGGGATGGCTGGTCGACGAGGGCGAGCCGCTGGAGAAGATCCTCGACACGGCGCTATGGCTACTGGCCGAGCCGCCCGCGGCGGCCCGTGCCTGGGCGGCTGGGTTCACCTGGGACGCCAGCGCCGAGTTGCTGGCCCGGGTGGTCACCGCCGAGATCGACCGGCTGGCCGGACCGGCGGCGAAGCGGGCCGAAGCAGGGGAACAAGGCCGCGCGCCGCAGCGGGGTCGGGGACCGGATCGGGGCCTGGAGCGCCGGTGCCGGGACGATGACCTCACGCACGCCCGCTTCACCCTGCCGGTCGGCGCCCCCGCCCGGCGTTGCGCCGCACGGACCTGGTGTACCGGCCGGATCCGACCGGCCCGGAGATGATCGCGGTCCTCTACGGTGCCGGCCCCGCCGCCGCGCGCACCGCCCTGACCCGGGCCGGAGTCGGGGTCGGCGCGCTCGCCGACCTGCGACTACGCCCGGCGACCGGCGAGGACCTGCTGTTCGCGGCCAGCCGTGACCTGGCGGCATCTCCCCCGGATCCGGGTCCCGACCCGATCCCGACCGACAACCGGGACGATCAGGCGAAGGCCGGAGCGCGACGAGCAGCCTCGAACATGCTTTCTACGGAGCTAGAAGGAGCAGCAGGACGGCCCCTGTCTCACGGATGAGACACTGATATCCATCATGTCCTCCCACAGGATTTCCGAACATTTACCTTACGGCATATTTTCTGGAGGGATGGCGACCGAAGGGTAACACGAATTGATCACATGGATATATA
Organism: Frankia sp. CgKIO3; assembly: GCF_977946435.1. Lineage (NCBI taxonomy): Bacteria > Bacillati > Actinomycetota > Actinomycetes > Frankiales > Frankiaceae > Frankia > Frankia sp. CgKIO3. The sequence goes on from NZ_CDWTMO010000129.1 coordinate 12,051, forward strand.
GCTCAGCTTGGTGCAGCAAACGGCTCAACCATCCTCGTGCAGCATCCTCCTCAGCAAGAACCTGAAAGCGCCACCCAAAAGGGCTGCGGAAACGACTACCCAGATGCCTGGGATTCCAGCAAAAGCCGGTATCACAATCAATGCGGCGATCAAAACCGCGGCCCACG
>NZ_CDWTMO010000130.1:0-12210 GCF_977946435.1 Frankia sp. CgKIO3
GATGCGTTACTCGACACGGGCGGGGACGGGGCGGCGGACTGCAGCCCGCGCGGCGCGGTCAGGCTCCGCTGGCTGCCGCTCCCGCCGAGCGGGGCGGTGACGCCGCGCCTGCGCTGCGGCAGGCCGTTGTTGTTGATCTTGATGTGCTGCGGCTCCTCCGGCTCCAGGGCGATGGCGGGCATCAGCGTGTTCGGGTTCGGCCGGACCGCGGCGCCCGGGCTGGCCGCGGACAGCGGCACGGCGGTGGCCAGGTCGCGTGGGATGATCAGCACGGCGCGCACGCCGCCGTACGCCGAGGGCCGCAGCGAGACCTGAAAGCGGTGGGTCTGCGCGAGCCGACCGACCACGGACAGGCCGAGGTGCGGGTTCCCGCCGAGGTCGGCGAGGTCGAGGCCCGACTTGACCTCGGCGAGCACCCGCTCGGCGCGCAGCCGGGCCTCCTCGTCGAGGCCGACGCCGCCGTCCTCGATCTCGACCGCGATCCCGGACTGCACCTCGACCGCGGTCATGTGCACGCGGGTCTGCGGCGGCGAGTATCGGGTGGCGTTGTCCAGCAGCTCGGCGAGCGCGTGGATGAGCGGTTCGACGGTGGGTCCTGAGATGGCGACCTCGACCACTGAGTGCAGTTCGACGCGTTGGTAGTCGATGATCCGGGACATCGCGCCGCGCAGCACGTTGAACAGCGGCACCGGATGCTGCCACTGCCGGCCGGGGCGGGATCCGCCGAGCACGGCGAGCGAGTCGGCGAGCCGGCCGATCAGCGCGGTGCCGTGGTCGAGGCAGAGCAGGTCGTCGAAGACATCGGGGTTCCCGCCGTGCCGCTCCTCCATCTCGCGCAGATCCTGGAACTGCTGGTGCACGATGGCCTGGACGCGACGGGCGACGTTGACGAACGCGCGCTGCGAGGAGTCGCGCAGGTCCTCTTCCGCCTTGACCGCTTCGAGGACCGAGCGGACCACGTCGTCGTGCGCCTTGATGAACGCGGCGCCGAGGGCGGGCGACTGGCTCGAGTCGGACAGCGCCTCCTCGACCGAGTCGCCGCGGTGCAGCCGACTGATCGCGGCGGGCAGCACCTCAACGGCGAGGCGGCTGGTCTCGGCCTCCTGTATCTCCAGGCGGTGCACGAGCTCCTGCTCGGTGGCGGCCTGCCGACGGCGCAGATGGACGATCTCGTGCCCGCGGCGGCGGATCTCGGCGCAGGCCAGGCCGATCGCGACCGCCGCGACGAGGCCGCACACGGCAACAGCGCGCGGGGCGTGCGGGGCGACGAGAAGGATGGCGGCCACTGTACAGAGTGCGGTCAGGGCTGCCGCTACCAGAGCACTGTAGACGACGGAGAAGTCGCTTTCCGAGCCACGAGGCGACGGTCGCTTGCGTTTCATTCGCAGAACCTTGGTCTGATCGTGGGCGTGTGTCGGTGACCGACGGGGACGGGGAGAACAGTCACGGGCGCGGCCCGCGGAGAGACTCGCGCGCCGACGAGGGCCCGACGGCGATGTTCTGACTGGGCACGCGGCCACCTTGCTCAGTGTTCGCGGTTCTGATGTCTCTCCGGACGGGTCTGACGTTATATCCAGGGCTTCGGCGAGACCGCACCGCGCCGCTATCAGTGACCTTGAGTAGCCGGCCGCCGCTGTACATCCGGTCGAACTTCGCCGATATCGATCATGGTCGATGTGCGTCGCGTGGGCCGGTCGCACCGACACCGGGTCGGCGGCCCCGCGGTCGCACGGGGATTCAACTATGCAATAACCGAAGGCCGGGGATTCCTGAGATAATCCATCGGTTCGCGGACCGCAGTAGGTCCGTTGCGAAAAGGTGGCCTTCCGGGAGCCGGAATGAGCATTTTCAAAGTCGGTTTTTCTAGATCTCTTCCTGCTCCAGGAAGAAGACGGCTTGGGTGAATGCGCCGACCCGGAGTTGGCTGGAGTGTTTCCGCTTTTTTGGACGCCCTTTAGGCTGCCAGCTGACTGATGTTTCTGTGGCCTGGCTCGTATTCCCTGGGTGTCAAGTACTCGAGGGACGAATGGCGACGTGTTGTGTTGAAGTAGTTTTCTATCCAGTCGGCGGTCTTTCTTTTCAGGTCGACGAGGTGGGCCAGGGGCGGGTGTGGATGAGTTCCTTGTGGTAGAACACGTCTCAGCCGCGTGGCCGGTCACAAACGTGCCGGCCACGCCGTGGCTGACGGTTAAGGTGGAACTGAAGAGCACTGCAAACGGTTTACCCGGGACCCCGAGGTGGGGGACGTGAGCGGTATGGAGTGGAGTTGGCAGCCGTACCCGGACGCGGTCGGTCGCAAGGATCTTCCTCCTGTCGGAGCCCGGTCGCATCGTCGGCCTGGGCGCCTTGTGTGATCTGTGGGCGCCGCGCGCCGACGACGGGAGTTCCCAGAGCTTCTCGGTCAGTGAGTTCGTCACGCTGGACGACGGCCGGCGGGTGATCTTTCATGAAGATCGCGGCTTCACCGTCAGCCGGATACTCGGTGATCCAGGTCTTGGCGCGGGCCAGTTCGGCGAGACCCGCGACAGCATCACCCAAGACGTGTTGAACGTCGTACTCCCTGATGGCGAACAGCCCAGTGAGGACCACCCCTGGTCGTGGCTGGCCGACCTGGGGCGGGCGCGCGGTCTGGACGTGACCGCGGACGAGCTGCGAGGCCTTCCGTACGAGGTGGTCCTCACCGACGCGGTGACCCGATGGCTCAGCACCCGAAATCTCAGACACGGAGGTCCAACGTGGTCGGATCAAGGAGAGGCTGAGTGATCGGTGCCGTCTGCCGGTGGGACACCGCCGGGTGAATCGCTGTGGCCAGGGCAAGCAGCGCGATCGCGGGCACCGCGATCCCCTATCTGACAGCATGAGGTAAGACAGCTCCCTGCGTCAGCTGGTTTCCTCACGCTGCCGACGAGGGCGTTCGTCGAACAGCTCGGACCTGCAAGCGCGGCCCGCACCGCGTCTTGATCTTAAAACGAGGATTTCGGCAATGTGCGGGCTACATGCTGGCCTCTCGTCAACGATCGGATCACGGACGCACTGACGGGCCACTGCCCGGCGGCCGATCCGGTGCCGACGGGTGACGTGGCGGACAGCACCGGCGCGGGCTGTGAGATCCTGGAGTCGCACCCGGCGGGCACATGGCGGGCGGACTCCGGCGAGCCGGACGTAGCCTGACGTCGTCTCCGCAGGTCAGGAGGGCTCGCCTAGTGGCCGATGGCGGCGGTCTTGAAAACCGCTACGGGGAGTGATCCTCGTCGTGGGTTCGAATCCCACGCCCTCCGCTTTACCAGGCTTTTTGTCGCCGGAGACAGCTGGCGACGATCAGCCTGGAACAGCTGAAGATCCTTGTGGGCACGAAATGGGCACGCTGGGACGTGACCGGGGATCGCAGCCACCGTCCCCCTGCGTTCTGCCTCGCTGAGTGCAGCAGGTGGACAGATAGCGTCCCTGTGATGGCTGTCGAGCGGGCCCGGCGGATGCGGGCTCGGCGGGAAATGTGGAGGGTTAGCGACGGTGTGGAGACCGTGAACCGTGACTGACCCTCCACGCTTCGGCCGCCTCACGAAGCTCACTTTGTGGGTGGGTGTGTAGGAGCGGGAATCTCTCTCCAGGAGAGGCTCGTCGTGCGGGGCCGCAGTCGCCCGCAGGCCGAACCCTTCTGAGCGGGACTGGGCCTGCTTCGCGGGACTGGGCCTGGTCGACTCCGATCCGATGTACGGATCCTGCACCATCGGCCTCGGCGACAGGCAGGAACCGCTCATCCGGTTCCGCACCGACGGGCACGTGGCCCGCGCAGCACCATCGGGCGACTCGGAATGGAGCGGCCGGTCTCGATGAAACTGATGCGTCAGGCGGAACTGTCGACTCGCAACGCCAGTCCGAGTTGACTGATCCGGCGTCGCTCCCGCCACCCTCGCAGCAGTGCGCTGGCACTCACGCCCGGGATCCCCTCACCGCCGGCCCTGGCGATGGCGTCCGCCATGCGCTTGACTATAGCTAGTCCAGTGGTATTGCTGGGTATCAGTAGTCATTTTTTGACTGTCCGGCGATGTTCCAGGCGTCGCTCGGCCCGGCACGGTTGTTTCCGGCGCGGGTTCCCGCTAGCGGTCGGCCGTCGCCGATGACGATCCGTCCGGGCGGAACGCTCTGGTTCGCGAGCTCCGGAAGCGTTGCCGCAGGACAATCACCCTGAACACTCGACAGCCGGTTGCGTGACGCTTGTGCAGGTCTGCGACAGGATGGCCGGGTGCCTCCCCGTCGGTCGACATCCCCTCGCGCGATCCCGGCCGCCAACACCCCACCCCGGCGTCCACGCGCGGTTTCCGTCACACTCCGTTCCCCAGATGAACAATCCATCCAACAGGCGTTGCCGATCCAGGTCTCTCGTCGCCGGCAGCCCGACAAGACAGTGCAGATCCCGGTCACGGCCAGTTGTGCCGGCTGTGAAGAGCGGTGGACCGATCCGGCCACGACCCATTGCGGGTCCTGCCACCAGTCCTGGCCGACGGTGCAGGGCTTCGATGAGCATCTGGTCGATTGCCCGGCTCATCCGGTGATCGCGACTCGTCGGGTCAAGCGGGAGCGTGAGCCGTCGGGCGCCAACGTGGCCTGAGTCCGTCCTTCCCCCGTGACCGCGGTCTTCCTCCGCATGCGGCCGGTTTCCGCCGGACGTCTCGGTCACGGACGATCGGCGGCCGGTAGGCGGCCGATGTGTTTTCGAGCCGCTGTCCTGGCCGAGCCCGGATCACGACGGTGAGGCCCGGCACCGAAGGCCGGAACCACTCGGCGATTCCGTGCAACGGACCGGTGAGGCGGGCGAGAAACTGCTACGTTCCGGCGCTGGAGCACCCGTGAACGCCGCCGCACCGTGTCGATCATCCGGCCGGGATTCCGTCCGTGCCGTGCGCCATCGGATCGCGGATCGAGGATCGCGGGCTGAGGACGGAGGAACGGATAACGGTCTGCGGATTGGTCCGGCTGGACGGGGTGGACGTCCGGCGGGCGTCCCTGACCGCCATGCTGGCTTCATCGTCGTTTGGGCTGCCCGCCGCACGCGGTGTCCACCTCGACGGAGCATTCGGGACGGTGACCGCCGCGGACCTGCGGGCGGACCCGACTCCGCCGATCGCGGTCGACGACGCGGGGCTCGTGGTGATCGCGGATCGTCCGTCCCGCCGTCCCGAGGGAAACGAGACGGCCCGGATGCTGGCGGCCGCCTACCGCAGCGGCGGCAAGTGGGCGTTACTCCGGTCCACCACGCGGACGGTGACGATCGTCTGGGACCCGCGGCGCGCCCAGCTGGTCCTCGTGCGACCCGCCAGTACGGCCGACGAACTGATCACTTGGTCGGACGGGCGCCTGTTTGCCTTCGGTACCGAGGCTGACCAGGTGCTGTCCGCGGAGATGCTCGCTCCGCCCTCCCGGTTGGCCCGGCTCCGGCGGCTCACCGCCGGTGAGGTCCTGACGATCGCCGTGCCCGCCCGTCTCCGCCGCCCCGCACCGGCGGCGCTCCGCCTGGCTGGAGTTGACTCGGACGTGTCCTGAGGCGACGTCTCCCGGCGCGTCGGCTTCTGCGTCTCCCGGCGCGTTGGCTTCTGCCTGCGTCGGCCTGCCCTGAGATGTCCTTGCCCTGAGAGGTCCCGACGTCTCTCGACGCCGTCAGGCCGGTCCTCAGGTCCGTCAGGTTGTGGAGGCCTCGGCGCTCTGCGCGGGCTTGGTGGGCCCGGTGGCCGGGCCGGCCGGAGCCGCGGCGGCGGACAGCTGGCTCTCCCGCACAAGGGAGGTGACCCGCCGCTCGGCGAAGAACGACAGGAACGGGATGGTGCCGGCAAGCATGATCGTGATCGTCCGGGTCGAGGACAGCCGGCAACGGTTCGCCAGATCGAAGGAAGCGGCGAGATACACCATGTACAGCACACCGTGGAGCGGGCCGACGGCCGCCACGATCGCGTCGTTGCCGCCGATGTACTTCATCGGCATGCCGATGCACACCAGCGCGATCAGCCCCACACCGACGATGTAGGCGATGGCCCGATACCGCAGCAGGGATGCGCGAATCGCCGTCGCGGAGGCACGTCCTGTGGTGGCCGTACGGGTGGGGTCGGGCAATGCCGTCATCAGCGGGCTCCGTTGATGTGCTTGAGGGCGTCCCGAAGGGCGTCACGCTCGTACAGTAAGGCGAGATAGCGGTTGTAGGCGTCGAGTTCGTCGTCCTCGGCGGACTGCTCGGCGGTGCCGGTCGTCAGCATTTTGGGGCCCGTGTCGAGATCCGGTCGCCATGGCGCCTCGGGGGCGATCCGGCCGTGGGCACCCCACCGCGGCCCGGTGGTGTCCTTGGGCGCCAGATCCTCCTTCATCATCTTCACCCACCAGTACACGACGAAGGCGGCGAAGACAGGCCACTCGACCCCGTAGAAGAGGTTTTGCAACGATCCCTGCGGGGATTCGCCCTTCGTCAGCTGCCAGATGCCCATGCGGATGAAGAATGCGATCAGGAAGAGCGCGAGGAGATGACGCGCGATCCACGAGGGTGACAACAGCAGCCGACGCACGAGGTTGACGCTACCTCTCCCCGGCCGGTCAGCGTAGGGCGCGTGGCACCTTCCCGCGACCGGACTCACACCCGGACCGGACTCACACCCGGGACCGGGGCGCCGGGCGGCGTGGGAGGGGGCGCGAGGGGCTGGCCGACCTTGGCCGGGCCGGCCAGCCCGCGTGCCGCCGTCGGCGGCCGCTTGGCGACCCGTCCGCCGGGCTGGGGGGGTTAGCCGGGGAGCGAACGGGCCGAAACACCGCCGGACCTCCTGGCGCGGGGGGCCGGTATGGCGTTCATCTGTCAGTCGTCCGGCGGAGGTTGATTGGTTGCCGTCGTTGTGAAGATTTTTCGTCCGCATGGTTCCCCATGGTTCCGCATGGTCAAGTGCAGACCCACGTAACCGCGCAGACCCACGCCGTCAGCGCAGGACTGCGGCCGCCAGTGTCCAACCCGACGTGCCCCCGCTGGAGATGGTGATCGACGTCGTGCCGATTCCGGCCGGCAGCCCGATGCTCACCACTCCATCGGCCGAGCCATCGGCGATCGGTGAAGGCAGGGTCTGGGTGAAGGTCTGCGTGCCGCCGATGGAGGTGACGATAATCTGTACCCGCCCGGAACCGGATCCGAGGAGGACGTCCAGGGTGAGCGGAGACTGCGAGACGAAGACCGTCAGCCGGGCCGAGCCCTGCAGGGACAGCCGGTCGGTGTCGTCCACGCCGGTCGCGACCGGCGTGCCCTCCGTCCAGTCGAATCCGGAGGATGACGGCACGGACGTGCCCAGCAGGGTGCCGGTGTCGATCAGCGGCATCACAATGGCGGCCCGGTTCTGCACACCGTTCCACGAGCCCCCGAACAGCACCCAGTCGAGAGTTCCGGGGCCCGGAAGCCGCACCTGTGACCCACTGGGGAAGGGGGCGACGGTGCTGGTGTAGATCCCGCCGCCGATGCCCGCGAACGTTCCGCTGGGCAGGGAGGATCTGCTGTCACCATGGTTCGCGGACGGTCCCGCGGACGGTGACGGTGCGCCGCCACCACCGCTCGCGGACCCCGGGTCCGCCGGGTCCGGGCCGGCGGACCTCCGTGCGGCGCTCGCGTCGCTCGTCGCGTCCGGGACGGCGGCGCTGCCCCCGGATGTTCCGGCGGGGCTCGACTTGGCCGGTTCCGGTGGGACCACCGTGGTGGCCTGGGGCGACGCGGCCGGCGTCCACACGACCGGAGACGTCGTGACCGGCGTGGCGGACGGCCGCGGCTTCGCCGTGACGGTCGTCGTGGGCGGAGCCGGGGAGTTCGATCCTGACGGCCCCAGCAGGGCCAGGGCCGTCAAGGCCATGATGCTCACGATGGCGAGTAGCGCCCCCGCGATCGTGCCGCGTCGGGCAACCGAGTGCCGCCGGGAACGGGGCCAGTTGTGGGACCGGGGGAGCCGGTCGGGGCTGGTAGACCGGCTGGATCGGCGCCGTCGGCTCGATGGGGCCTTCGTGACGGTACGGCCCAGGCGGTGCTGCCGGGTGATGATCCGGCCATCCTCGGTCCGGGTGCTGGAGCCGATCGAACCAGGCGGTCTGAGTGGTCCGTTCGCGCCGAGTGGACCGCTCGGGCCGAGGGGGCGGATGATCGTGCCGCTCAGGGGAGCATCGACTGCCGCCGCGACACGTCTGCGGATGCGATCGGAGTCGGGGCGGTGCCGGCCCATCTCGGCGCTCAGCATGCCGCGGAGTCGGTCGGGGAACGGGAGCTCCCCCAGATTGCCGCCATGACCGTCGCCGCCGCGGAACTCGCCGACACGATCGGCTGACCCTCGACCATCCGCGCTCGAGCTGTTGGTTCCACGGTCGCCCGTTCCGCGGTCGCTAGTCACGCGGTCACCCGTCCCCGGAGCGGAGGGACGGCAATCGGCCGGAGGCCCGCCGCGCCGCGCTGCCGCGCCACCCTGCGCATCATGATCGGGCCCCTGGAACCCCGGGCGCCTTCTGCGTCATCTATGCCTCGCCGACTCGCTGTTGCCACCAGGGCCATAGCTTGACGCGGCCGAGGCAGGCGAACGCCGACCGGCTCGGACCCGCCGGTTTGCCGGACTGACCACTGCACCGCCGCCGTCCCAGGCGACCCGAGCCCGATCGGGACCCATTCACCCGGGAACCGCCCGATCGGGATGTGGCGCCGCGTGACGTGCCCGACTGACCGGACGCTACCTGTGGCCTCGCCACCTCCGCGGCACCGGCCGGCGGTAGCTCGGTGTTCTGGAGAATCCGCTCCAGTTCGGCGACTCCCTTGGCGGTCTGGCTCTTCACCGTGCCGACGGAGATACCCAGCGTGCGAGCCGTCTCGATCTCCGACAGGTCGAAGGCGTAGCGGAGCACGACACACGCACGTTTGCCCGGCGGCAGTGTCATCAGCGCGGAGCGCAGATCCATGACCGCGGGGAGATCGGGTATCCGCGCCGACTGGTCGGCCCGCTGACCAAGGAAGAGCAGCCCGCGTCGCTCGCGGACGACCTTCCGGACCCGGTCGGCCGCCAGGTTGGCGACGATCCGCCGGACACACGCCAGTGGAAGGTCTGCGGAGCGGACCCGGTCCCATGCGGACCAGGCGGCCGTCAGAGCGTCCGCGGTGATGTCGTCCGCGACGTCGTGATCGCCAGTCAGGAGATACGCAAACCGGCTCAGCTCGCGGTGATGTCTCTCGAAGAAGGCATGAAACTCCGCCTGGGTATGGGGATGTTCGGGCTCGTCGTCGGCCGCGACCGCTTCCACTGGCACGCTCCCCGGGCCCGTCGAGGCCGGCGCGTCCGCGGCGCCGGCCGGACAGCCGATGCTGTGGTCGTCTGTCACTGGTTGCAGAGAACCATGAGTTCAGGGCGATGTGCATATGACGGTAGCGACTCGATCGGGTATGCGTCGTGGTACCTGGATGCCGAGTGGGGCGGTCACTGTTAATACGCTCGAAGCAGTGGCTTTACCCTCGGTCCGATGATGTCGGGCTGGCCACGCATGGTGATGGTCCTGGCGCGCGTTGGCATCGGCCACGGGGACAAACCCGTCTCGGACCGGCCGAGGCAGCCACATTATAGGACATAGGGGCATAGGACTTGACGGCATAGGGCCGGAGGTGCGAGCCGATGAACCGAGATCCGGGCGGGACGGTCGCGAGGACGGGGCGGCGCACGGATGCGCGACGCCGGTCCAGCGGGATGGCCGGCGATCAGGCCGCGGCGAGGGTCGAGCGGCCGACATGGGATGCTAGGAAGACGTTTCCGCCGCGACGCCCGCCGGGTACGGCGAAATCTGTGTCTGTCCTGTCTACCCGGTCTGGTCTGTTTACCCCGTCTGTCGCGATGCCCGAGGCCGTCCGTCCCCATCGCCCGAGTCCCCCGCCCCCGCTCGATCCGGACGCCCCGATCCCGGATGATCCAGGCCCGCTCCTGCCCGACGCTCCTGACCTGCCGCCGGCTCCGCACGAGCCCTCGCCGTATACCGAGCCGGCTCCCGGCTCACCCCAACCGGAGCCCGAGCCGGTCTGAGGCCCGAGCCGGCGTCGTCCATCCCACCGGAACATCTGTACGGCCGTGGCATGAACATGCCCGCACGCCGGATGATGCCGCGGCGTCGCGTGCCGAGGAGCCGTAGCGTGTGACGGGTGCATGCTGTGACGGTGAAAGCGCCCGGTGGGCCCGAGGTCATGACGTGGTCGACGGTGGCTGACCCTCCTGCCCCGGGGCCCGGCGAGGTCACCCTGGAGGTGGTCGCGACGGCGGTGAACCGCGCGGACCTGCTCCAGCGGCAAGGTTTCTACCCGCCGCCGCCCGGCGCCTCTGAGATCATCGGGATGGAGTGCTCCGGGCGGGTGGCGGCTCTCGGCGTCGGCGTGGACCGGGTCGAGGTCGGGGCCGAGGTGTGCGCGTTGCTCAGCGGGGGCGGCTACGCGAGTCGGGTGAACGTGCCGGTCGGCCAGGTGCTGCCGGTCCCGGCCGGGGTCGACCTCATCACGGCGGCCGCTCTGCCCGAGGTGGCCTGCACGGTGTACTCCACGGTCTTCGGCATCGCCGGTCTGCGCGACCATGAGGTCTTCCTCGTGCACGGCGGGGCGTCCGGCATCGGGACCTTCGCGATCCAGGCGGTCCGCGCGCTACGTCCGAACGCGCTGGTCGCGACCACCGCCGGCACTGCGGCCAAACTGGCCAGGGTGCGGGGGCTCGGCGCCCACCTCGCGGTCTCCTACCGCGACGACGACTTCGTTGCCAGGATCCGCGAGACTACCAACGGCCACGGGGCGGACGTCATCCTCGACAACATGGGCGCGGTGTATCTCGCCCGCAACGTCGCCGTGTTGGCCGTGGGAGGCCGCCTGGTAGTCATCGGCCTGCAGGGCGGGGTGAAAGGGGAGCTCAACCTCGGCGCCCTGCTCACCAAGCGGGCGGCGGTCCACGCCGCGTCGCTGCGCGGGCGGCCGGTCGAGGAGAAGGCCGACATCGTGGCCGGTGTCCGCGGCGACTTCTGGCCGGCGATCGAGGCGGGGGCGATCCGGCCGGTCGTCGATCGGGTGTTGCCGATCACCGAGGTCGCGCGGGCACACCAGCATGTGGCTGATTTCGGACATATCGGAAAGGTAGTACTCACGATCCCGGAATGACCCTCGATGGGTGACACTCGGCGTGACCGTGGAGGCGAAGCCAGTGCCGTGAGAGGCGGATCACGGGGCAGGATAGGGGGGCATGACGGATCAACCGGAACCCCGCGTCGTGGTCGTCGGGCCTGACGGCGCGCTGCACGAGACCGCGGACTCGGGGGTACTCAACCGACCGGTGCGGCCGCTGGCCCCAGGCGGTGACCAGGCGCTGCAGGCTGCGGAGGACCCGGACGGCGGCAACCCCATCGCCGCGCTGGTCTCCCAGCCCGACAAGGTGATGCGCATCGGCACCATGATCAAACAGCTGCTGGAGGAGGTCCGGGCCGCTCCGCTGGACGACGCGAGCCGAGTCCGGCTGCGCGAGATCCACCGCAGCTCCATCCAGGAGCTCTCCGACGGGCTTGCCCCGGACCTGCGCTCGGAACTCGATCGGCTGTCGCTGCCGTTCGACGAGGAGCGCACGCCGTCAGATGCCGAGCTGCGGATCGCCCAGGCACAGCTGGTCGGCTGGCTCGAGGGTCTGTTCCACGGCCTGCAGACCGCGCTGTTCGCCCAACAGATGGCCGCCAAGGCTCAGCTCGAGGAGATGCGCCGGCGGGCCTTGCCGAGCGGGCAGCAGCCCGGCAGCGAGACGTTCGGCCGCGGGGCCTACCTCTGACCGTCCGGGACTCGCGAGTCCCCGATCCGTGAGTCCCGGACCAGCGGACCAGCGGACCGCGAGATCGTCTGTGGTCTGTCTGCGGTCGGTTACCGCCGTTCGCGGCTCCGGCCGCCGGTGCACGAACAGCGGGAGATCGTGAACGCGATGGCCTACTGGGTGCGGGCCGGGTGTGCCTGGCGGTCCCGTCACCACGATCCAATCCACGTGATGCCCCGAATGCCGGTGGCGGGACTGTTATGATCCGGCTTGGGCGGAAGATGATCCGCGCCTGGGATGTCGTCAGCCATCCGGCACAGCCGCGTCTTGGGATTTATAAAAGTTGAGGTGGCGACGCCAACCTGAACAGGGATCGGTGTAAACGGGGGAATGAGAAGGTGGAGGCTGTATCTTG
>NZ_CDWTMO010000131.1:0-12164 GCF_977946435.1 Frankia sp. CgKIO3
ATGCCGACCAGTCCGCGTGCGGGGCAACCCGCCGCCCCCGAGGATCTCGTTGACGTCGACGGCTTGCTCGCCGCCTACCACGAGATCCATCCCGATCCCACCGATCCGACCCAGCGGGTGTCGTTCGGCACGTCCGGTCATCGTGGCTCGGCGCTGCGCGGCTCCTTCAACGCCGACCACATCCTGGCCACCACCCAGGCGATCTGCGACTACCGGAAGGAGGCCGGCGTCGACGGACCGCTGTTCGTCGGGATCGACACGCACGCACTGTCGGCGCCCGCGCTCGCGAGCGCCCTGGAGGTCCTCGCCGCGAACGGCGTCGCGGTACGCATCGCCCCGGACGGCGAGGCCACCCCGACCCCGGTGATCTCGCACGCGATCCTGCGCCACAACCGCGAGCGCACGTCAAGCAACAGGACGGGCAGGACGGGCACCACCGGCGCGACCGGCCCGGCGCGCGGCCTCGCCGACGGCATCGTCGTCACGCCGTCGCACAATCCGCCCGCCGACGGCGGGTTCAAGTACAACCCGACGCACGGCGGTCCGGCGGACACCGGCGTCACCAAGGTCATCCAGGATCGCGCGAACGCCCTGCTCGACGGTGGCCTCGCGGGCGTGGCCCGGGTGCCGTACCCGCAGGCGCGCGCCGCCGCCGTGGTCCACGACTACGTCGGCGCCTATGTCGCGGACCTCGGCGACGTCATCGATCTCGACGCGATCCGCGGCGCCGGGGTGCGCATCGGCGTCGACCCGCTCGGTGGGGCGAGCCTCGTGTACTGGCAGGCCGTCGCCGAGCGGTACAAGCTGGACCTCGACGTGGTGAACACCACGATCGACCCGACCTTCGCCTTCATGACGACCGACTGGGACGGCAGGATCCGGATGGATCCGTCGTCGCCGTACGCGATGGCCTCCCTGGTGCGGCTGGCCGGCTCGTTCGACGTCGCCCTCGCCAACGACGCCGACGCCGACCGGCACGGCATCGTCACCGGCACGGCCGGGCTGTTGAACCCGAACCACTACCTCTCCGCGGCCATCGCCTACCTGTTCGGCCACCGCCCGGGCTGGCCGACCGGGACGGCGATCGGCAAGACGCTGGTCAGTTCCAGCATGATCAACCGGGTCGGGGCGAGCCTCGGCCGCGACGTGGTCGAGGTGCCGGTGGGCTTCAAGTGGTTCGTGGCCGGTCTGACCGACGGGAACCTGGGCTTCGGCGGCGAGGAGAGCGCGGGCGCGTCGTTCCTGCGCCGCGACGGCGCGGTGTGGACGACCGACAAGGACGGGATCATCGCCTGCCTGCTCGCCGCCGAGATGACGGCGGTCACCGGCCGGGACCCCGGGCAGTTGTACCGGGAGCTCACCGATGCCCACGGCGCCCCGGCCTACCGGCGGGTCGACGCGCCGGCCACCCCGGCGCAGAAGAAGATCCTGGCCGCGCTCACCCCGGAGAGCCTCAGCGCGACGACGCTCGCCGGTTCGCCGGTGACCGCCGCGCTGTCGCACGCGCCGGGCAACGGCGCGGCGATCGGCGGGGTGAAGGTCGTCACCGACGACGCCTGGTTCGCCGCCCGGCCCTCCGGCACCGAGGACGTCTACAAGATCTACGCGAAGAGCTTCCGGGGCCCCGGGCATCTCGACGAGGTCATCACGGAGGCACAGTCGATCGTCGACGCCGCCCTCGCCCGCGGCTGATCCTGCCGGTCCCAGGCCGGTCCCGGAGCCGGCCGGGGACCGGGCCGGGGCTGGGGACCGTCAAGACGGAAGAAGCCACCCGATGAACGCCTGAAGCTGCTCGATGTTGCGGCACTCCACCATCTCGTCGACGAGCTCGGCGTACACGTTTGTCGCCGCGTCGCCCGAGCCCCAGTAGCTGCGCGGCTCCGGGTTGAGCCAGTAGGAGTGCCGGGCCTGCGAGCACAGTCGCCTGAAGATGGTCGCCGAGGTCGGTCGGTAGTTGTTCCGGGCGTCACCGAGGATCAGCAGCGACGTCTTGGGACCGACCGCCTCGGGGTACTTCTCGGCGAAGACCTCGATGGCATGCCCGTAGTCGCTGTGCCCGTCGAACCAGACGAGGTCCGCCTCTCCGGAGATGCGGGCCATCATGTCGCCGAGGTCGAGGCCGCGCAGATACCTGGTGACCTCGTCGGTCGTGTCGATAAAGGCGAACGCCCGAACCTTGGCGAACTGCTCGCGCAGCGCATGGGTCAGCATCAGGGTGAAATGCGCGAACGAGGCCACCGAGCCGGAGACGTCGCACAGCACGACCAGCTCGGGCTTGTGCGGCTTGTGCGGGCGGTGCCTGGTCTCCACCGGTACGCCGCCGGTAGCCAGCGACGCCCGCACCGTGCGCCGGAAGTCCAGCCGGCCGATGCGGCCGAGCCGGCGCCGCGCGGTCAGCCGGGTCGCCAGCCGCCGGGCGAGCGGGTAAACCTGCCGGCGCAGCTCCACCAGGTCCCGCTGGGAGGCTCGCAGGAACTCGACCTGGTCGCTGAGCGGCTTCACCGCGGTGCGCTCGACCGCATCGAGGCCGCGTTCCTCGGCCATCCGCCGCCGCACCTCGGTGGACACCATCTCCTCGAACTCGCGGATCCGGTCGGTGATGGTCTGCCGGACGGCCCGTTCGGCGAGTCCGCCACGTTCGGAATCCGCCAGCATCGCCGCGAGCAGATCGGCGATGAGGGTCTCCGCCGACATCACCCGCAGCACCCTGGTAGATGAACCACGAGCGGGCGGAGCTGCCGCGCGCCGACCCGAACGCGCTCACCGCCTGCCGGGCAAGCGCGCGCAGCGCCTCGTCGTTGCCGTCATGCAGCGCGTCGAGCAACTGGTCGCGCAGCACCTGGCGCAGCTCCTCCAGCTGCTCGGGCGACAGCTCGCCAGGGTCGACGCCGACGTCCCCCGCCGCGCCGTTCGCCGCCCCGGCCGGGTCGTCCAAGTCGTCCAGGTCGTCCAGGTCGTCCAGCGACACGCTGTCCCCGATCCGGGGCGGGAAGTACAGGTCGAACAGAGTATCGAAAGCCGGCCGGTACAGCGGCCGCTTGCACAGGGTCGCCGCGAACGCTGCCCGGACGGCGTCCCGCTCGGCCCAGCCCAGCGCGCCGATGGCCCTGGCGGCATCCACGGTCTCGGCGCTGCTCACCGGGACACCGGCCCGGCGCAGCGCCGCGGTGAAATCGACGGTGCGGTCCAGCAGGTTCATGCCGGCGCCCCCTCGTGGACGTGCGGCCGTGGCGACGGCCGTCAGCTAGTAATCAGTTCGATGGATTCGATCAGTTCAATGGAGTTGATGGAGTCGATGGGTTGGGCTCGGGCGGTTCAGTTCGCGCCGAGCTTGAGGTGACTGATGGCTCGGGCCTGGTCGCTGGCGTGCTTGAGAACGACGCCGAGGGTCGAGGCGACGGCGGCCTCGTCGAATGTGTCGAATCCGAGCGCGAGCACGGTCTGGCCCCAGTCGATGGTCTCGGCGATGGAGGGCGCCTTCTTCAGTTCCATCGCCCGCAGCGCGCGGACGATCCGGACCAGCGATTCGGCCTGCCTCTCCGGGAGATCGGGCACCCGGGAGAGCAGGATCTCCTTCTCCCGCTCGGCCGAGGGATAGTCCAGGTTGAGGTAGAGGCAGCACCGCTTGAGCGCCTCGGACAGCTCCCGCGTCGCGTTGGAGGTCAGGATGACGAAGGGACGGCGGGCGGCGCTGATGGTACCGAGCTCCGGAATCGTCACCTGGAAGTCGGACAGCACCTCCAGCAGCAGGCCTTCCACCTCGACGTCGGCCTTGTCGGTCTCGTCGACGAGCAGCACCGTCGGCTCCTGGCGGCGGATCGCCGTCAACAGCGGCCGAGAGAGCAGGAACTCCTCGCTGAAGATGTCGTCGTGGGCCTGCTGCCAACCCTCGGCACCGCCGTCTCCCGATCCGGCCTGAATGCGCAGCAGTTGCTTCTTGTAGTTCCATTCGTACAATGCGCGAGCTTCATCAAGCCCTTCGTAACACTGCAGCCGAATGAGCTCGGCGCCAACCGCGGTCGCCAGCGCCTTCGCGAGCTCGGTTTTACCGACACCCGCGGGCCCCTCCACAAGCAACGGTTTACGCAGCCGATCCGCGAGGAAGACTGTGGTGGCAATCGCCTCGTCCGCAAGGTATCCGGTCACGCGAAGCCGTTCCCGCACATCAGCGACTTCGGCGAAAGCGTGTTCCTGCAGCGACATGGCCACCTTCCGTCCCCGTGTCAGGCATCGCCCTGTCCATACTGCCAGGCTGGCGCCGCAGACGGGTGACTACGCCTTGCGCGCCGCCGTCCGCCGGGCGGATACCCGCGGGCTGCTCATCGACCTGTTCGCCGCCGGTTCACCCGGGGATTCTCCCGAGGTGTTCGCCCGAAGTGTTCGCCGGTTCAGCCGATCCGCTCGTAGGCGGGAAGAGTGAGGAACTCGACGAAGGTCTCGCCGAGCGCCGTCTCCTCGAACACCGCCGCCGCGTCCTTCCAGCGGCCGTTGTCGAAGGCGGCGGCGCCGATGGAGAGCCGGATCTGGTCCAGCACCTCCGCCAGAGTGGTCCGGACCAGATCGGCCGTGACCGGACGGCCGTCGTCGAGCACGACCCCGGCGGCTATCCACTGGAAAATCTGACTACGGGAGATCTCAGCGGTGGCGGCGTCCTCCATCAGGTTGTCGATGCCGACCGCCCCGATCCCGCGCAGCCAGCTCTCCAGGTAGCGCACCCCGACGCTGATGTTCCCGCGGACCCCGGCCGCGGTGACGGAACCCGGAGTGTCGCGCACCGCCAGCAGGTCGCCGGCGCCGACCTTGACGTCGTCACGCAACCGGGTGAGCTGGTTCGGCTCGTCGCCGAGCACCGCGTCGAAGACCTCGGTACACACCGGCACCAGGTCAGGGTGCGCCACCCAGCTCCCGTCGAACCCGTCCGCGGACTCCCGCTCCTTGTCGGCGCGCACCTTCGCCAGGGCCGCGGCGTTGATCTCGGGGTCGCGCCGCGACGGGATGAACGCCGCCATCCCGCCGATCGCGTGCGCGCCGCGGCGATGACAGGTGGAGACCAACAGCTCGGTGTAGGCGCGCAGGAACGGCACCGTCATCGTCACGCCGTTGCGGTCGGGCAGCAGGAACTCCGTCGGCCGGGACGCGAACGTCTTGATGGTGGAGAACATGTAGTCCCAGCGGCCGGCGTTGAGTCCGGCGGAATGCTCCCGCAGCTCGTAGAGGATCTCCTCCATCTCGAAGGCGGCGGGCAGCGTCTCGATGAGGACGGTCGCCCGGATGGTGCCGACGGGCAGGCCGAGCTCGGCCTGCGCCGCGGTGAACACGTCGTTCCACAGCCGGGCCTCGAGATGACTCTCCAGCTTCGGCAGGTAGAAGTACGGCGCCACGCCCGTAGCCCGCAGGGCATGCGCGTTGCGGACCAGGTGCATCCCGGCGTCGAAGAGCGCGGCGACGATCGGCTCCCCGTCGACGGTGACGTGCCGCTCCGGCAGGTGCCAGCCGCGCGGGCGCACCACGAGCGTCGCCGTGGACTCGTCGAGCTCGTAACGACGGCCGTCGGGCGAGGTGAAGGCGAGCGTGCCGGCAACGGCCTCACTCAGGTTGTGCTGCCCGACGACCATGTTCGACCAGGTCGGCACATTAGCG
Organism: Frankia sp. CgKIO3; assembly: GCF_977946435.1. NCBI lineage: Bacteria > Bacillati > Actinomycetota > Actinomycetes > Frankiales > Frankiaceae > Frankia > Frankia sp. CgKIO3. Next base: position 5,641 of record NZ_CDWTMO010000131.1, read on the forward strand.
TCCTCGAGGTCCGCCATGAAGACCCGGGCACCGCTGTTGAGCGCGTTGATGAGCATCTTGGCGTCGGTCGGGCCGGTGATCTCGGCCCGGCGGTCGACCAGCCCCGGCGCCGGTGACGCGACCCGCCAGTTCCTGGCCCGGATGTCGGCGGTCTGCGGCAGGAAGTCGAGGGTGGCCCCGGCGGCGATCGCGGCGCGGCGGGCGACCCGGGCGGCGAGCAGTTCGGCACGCCGGCCGGCGAACGTGCGGTGCAATCCGGCGACGAAGGCCAGCGCGTCGTCGGAGAGCACCGCGTCGACCTGATCCGCGGTGAGTCCCGGCACGGTCCGCACCGCGGACACCCCGTGCACCGTCACCCCGTCCAACGAGCCCATACCTATTCCCTTCCCGGTTCCGTTGCGTCCCGGACGGCCCGATCCGGCGGGCCCGGTAACCCGGACCTCAGGTGACCCGGACCTCAGGTGACCAGATGCCCGTCGCCGACGCCGACCCACGTCGTCGAGGTCAGCTCGGGCAGCCCCATCGGGCCGCGGGCGTGCAGCTTCTGGGTGGAGATGCCGATCTCGGCACCCATCCCGAACCGCTCCCCGTCGGTGAAACGGGTCGAGGCGTTCACCATGACGGCCGCGCTATCGCAGGTCGTGATGAACCGTCGCGACGCCGGCAGAGACCGGGTGACGATCGCCTCGGTGTGCCCGCTGCCCCAGCGCCGGATGTGCGCGACCGCGTCGTCGAGAGAGTCGACGACGGCGACGGCCATGTCCAACGACAGGTACTCGGCCGCCCAGTCGTCGTCTGTGGCGAGCAGCACCCGCGGATCGACGGCGCGCACCGCCTCGTCGCCGTGCACGGTGACCCCGGCGTCGTGCAGGGCGGCCAGCACCCGAGGCAGGAACTCCCCGGCCACGCCAGCGTGCACGAGCAGGGTCTCCGCCGAGTTGCACACCGAGACCCGCTGGGTCTTCGCGTTGACGGTGATCGCAAGCGCCTGGTCGAGGTCGGCGTCGGCGTCCACATACACGTGGCAGTTGCCGACCCCGGTCTCGATGACGGGCACCGTCGACTCCTCGACGACCGCCCGGATCAGACCCGCGCCACCCCGCGGGATGAGCACGTCGACGAGCCCGCGCAGCCGCATCAGGTGCTTGACCGCGTCGTGGTCCACCCCGGGGACAAGCTGCACCGCGTCCGCCGGCAAGCCGCTCGCGACGGCGGCGGCGCGCAGCACCGCCACCAGCGCGGTGTTGGAACGCACCGCGGAGGCGCTCCCGCGCAGCAACGCGGCGTTGCCGCTCTTGAGGCACAGGCCCGCGGCGTCCACCGTGACGTTCGGCCGGGCCTCGTAGATGATCCCGACGACGCCGAGGGGCACCCGGATCTGGCGCAGCTCCATCCCGTTCGGCAGCACCCGGCCGCGCACGACCTCGCCGACCGGGTCCTCCAACGCCGCGACCTGACGCAGGCCGTCGGCCATGCCGGCGAGCCGGGCTGGGGTGAGGGTGAGCCGGTCGACTATCGCCTCGGCGGTGCCCGCCGCCCGCGCGGCAGCGACGTCCTCGGCGTTCGCGGCGAGAATCTCCGTGGAACGGGCGATCAACGCGTCGGCCATGGCGAGCAGCGCGCGGTCCTTCTCGGCGCGGCTACGCGGGGCCAGCAGGGCCGCCGCCGCCTTGGCACGGACGGCGCTGCCTCGGACATCCTCCGCAGAGGTGCTCATCTCGGGTCCTCCGTTAGGCGGGCGCCGCGGCGCTGCCCGCCGCTACGAGGCTACCGGTGGCACGGCGGTCGTGCCGTTCATCGCTCCTCACCCGCATCCGTCACCTACTCATCCCTGCATCCGTTAAGAATTCGTAATGAAGTAATTAATGCAAGCCAATATGCGTCTTCGCAGGTCACGGGCTCGCGAGGACCCCGAAGTGAACAAGTTATTTTATTCCTAATCCTAACTACTCATCTACTTATCCCGTTATCCAGGTCCGCGATCCGCCAGGTCCGCGACAGGCAGGGACGCGACAGGCAGGGACGCGGAGGGTGATAACCGGAACAGCCGGAAAGGCGCGCAGTTCGGACCCCGTGACGATCATCTCGACGGGGTTGCCTACCGTGCTCGCATGCGTGCGCTGCACACGTCCGACTGGCATCTCGGGCGTGGCCTGTACGGTCACGATCTGATGCCGGCCCAGGCGGCCTTCGTCGATCATCTCGTCAACGTCGTCCGTTCCGAGGGCGTCGACGTCGTGCTCATCGCCGGCGACGTGCACGATCGGGCGATCCCGCCGGTGGGCGCGCTGGAGCTCTTCGACGAAGCGCTCTCCCGACTGCGCGGCGCCGACACCCGGGTCGTGGTGATCAGTGGCAACCACGACGCGGCCCGCCGGCTCGGCGACAAGGCCGGCCTGCTCGACCCCCGCGTCCGCATCCGGACGGATCCGGCCGCGGTCGGGGATCCGGTCGTCGTCGAGGATCCCGCCGGGGCGGTCCGGGTATACGCGATCCCCTACCTGGAGCCGTCGGCGGCGAACTCCCGGCTTCCCGAACCGGCGCAGGCGCCATCCGGCTCGGGCGCCCCGGCCGCCGGGCTCCCCGCCGCGACGATGCACCGGGCGATGCACCGGGCCATGCACGCGGTGCGGGCCGACCTCGCACGGTATCCGGCTGCCCGGTCCGTCGTGGTGGCGCACGCCTGGGTCACCGGCGGGGCGGCGAGCGAGAGCGAACGCGACATCAGCGTCGGCGGAGTGGGCAATGTGCCGGCCCAGTTGTTCGAGGGGATCACCTATACCGCACTCGGCCATCTGCACCGGCCACAGGCGATCGCCCCGTCCGTCCGCTACAGCGGATCGCCACTGGCCTATTCCTTCTCGGAGTCCGGCGACGCGAAGGCGTCGCTGCTCGTCGAGATCGGTCCGACCGGGCTGGGGAACGTGACCCGGATCGGCGTTCCCGCCCGGCGGCGGATGGCCCTGCTACGCGGCAGTCTTGCCGACCTCCTCACCGACCCCGCCCATGCCCCGCGCGAGGCCGACTTCGTCTCCGCCGTGCTGACCGACCCCATCCGCCCCATGGACGCCATGGCCCGGTTGCAGCGCCGGTTCCCCTTCGCCCTGCGACTCGCGCATGAACCGGAGACGGAACCCGACGAGATGCTCAGTTTCGGCCGGCGGACCCGGGGACGCTCGGAGCTGGAGATCGCCGAGGCCTTCGTCGCCCATGTGCGCAGCGCTCCCTCGGCTCGGGAACGTGCTCTGCTCGCCGAAGCCCTCGGCGCCGCCCGCCGGGCCGAGGAGGAAGTCGCCTGATGCGTCCCCACCACCTGACCCTGGCGGCGTTCGGCGCCTTCCCCGGCACCGTCGAGATCGATTTCGACGTCCTCGGCAGCGGCGGCCTGCTCCTGCTCTGCGGGGAAACCGGGGGCGGCAAGACGACGCTGCTCGACACGGTCGGGTTCGCGCTGTTCGGCCGGGTGCCGGGGATGCGCGGGGAGGTCTCCGGGCCGCCGGACCTGCGCTCGCACCACGCCGCGGCATCCCTGCGGCCGGAGGTGACGCTGGAGTTCACGGTGGCGGCGGGACGCTTCCGGATCACCCGCAGCCCCGCCTGGGACAAGCCGAAACGCGGCGGCGGGACGACCCGCGCCCATCCGACGGCGCGGCTGGAACGGTTCGACGGCGCCGGCGGCTGGGAGATGGCCGCCACCCGCATGGAGGACGTCGGCCATGAGATCGACCTGCTCGTCGGCATGAGCGACAAGCAGTTCTTCCAGGTCATCATGCTCCCGCAGGGACGCTTCGCTGACTTTCTCCAGGCCGACCACGGTGCGCGCGAGAAGCTCCTGAAGCGGCTGTTCCACGTCAACCGCTTCGAGTACGCCGAGCAGTGGCTGCTGGACCGGGCAAAGATCGCCGCCGAACGGCTGGCGCTGGCCCGCGCTGAGCTCGACCGGGTGACCGCCCGGGTCTCGCAGGTGGCGGCCGTCGACGAGCCGGAGGATCCGACGGCCGACGCCGGCTGGGCCGCGGACCTCGCCGGGACCGCCGCGGCGGCGGCCATCTCGGCCGACGAGGCGGCCGGCGCGGCGGCAGCACGGCGCACCTCGGCCGAGGAGGCCCTGGACCAGGCACGCGACCTCGCCCGACGCGTCGAGCAGCGCCGAATACTGGCCGCCCGGCAGGAGGAGCTCGCGGCACAGGCACCCCGGATCGAGCTGCTCACCACCGGGCTGGACGCGGCCCGCCGGGCCGCTGTCGTCGCGCCCGCCCTGGACGAGGTCCGCCGCCGCACCGCGGCGGTCCACCGGGCCGAGGCCGACGAACGCGACGCCCGGGACCGGCTCGGACGCCATCCATCCGGGCTCCTCCCCGGGGGAGAACCCACCCCCTCGGGACCGCTGCCCGAGGAGGCCACCGGGAGGCCTGCCGAGGCGCCTGCCGAGGAACTCGCCCGCCTGGCCCGCCTCGCCCACACCGAGACCGGGCGACTGGAAACGTTGACCGACACCCTCGCCGCCGCCGAGCGGGACGCCGAGGAGGCCACCGGGGCCGACCGGGACACGGCCGCCCACACCCGGTCCGCCGCCGAACTCGCCGAGGCGATCAGCGTCACGCTGCCCCGCGCCCGTGTCGAGGCCGAGGCCCGGGTGGAGGTCGCCCGGCGAGCCGGCGCCGCCCTGCCCGGCCTGGTCGAACGGGCCCGGTGGGCCAAGGAGCTGGCCTCCGCCGTCCGGGAGGGGCGGCAGGTGCGGACCGTGGCCGACGAGGCCGAACGAGACGCATCCGCGGCCCGGACCCACGCATCCGACCTCCGGCGGCAGCGATTCGACGCCATCACCGCCGAACTCGCCGCCGCGCTTGTCCATGACACGCCTTGTCCGGTCTGCGGGGCCCTGGAGCATCCCGACCCGGCCGAGACCCGGGCCGATCATGTGAGCAAGGACGCCGAGACCGCGGCCGGGCAGGAGGCGGACCGGCTCGCCGACGCCGCGACGAGGGCAGGCCGGGCGGTGGCCCACTGGGAGTCCCGGGTCCGGGCGCTGCACGCCGACCTGGTCGGCCCAACGGACGGGGACGACCGCGCGGACCCGAACGACAGGGCGGACCCGGACCACAGCGCGGACCCGGACGACCGCGTCGAGGCCGCCTTCGCCGAGATCCGCGCGCTTCCGGTCGCGACGCTACTGGGCGGCTCCGAGGCGCCGGTCGCGGATCGGCTCGATGAACTCGCCGCCGTGCTGACCCACACGGTCCGCGCCCGGACCCGGGCGGCTAAGAAGCTCGCCGCGGCGGAGGCCGCGTTGCGCGAGGTCCACGAGAACGAGAAGGAGGCCGCGGCCCGCCATTCCGCCGCACGGACCGCGGCGCAGGCAGCCCGGGAACGCGCGGCGGACGCCCGGGGCCGTGCCGCCCGGCGGCTCGCCGGCGTTCCGGCGGAGCTATGCGACCCCGAGGCACTGGCCGCGCGCCGCCGTGCCGTCACCGCCCTCGCCGCCGATCACGAGGCCGCGCAGGCCGCGGCCCTGGCAGCCGAGCAGGCCCGGGCCGAACACATCCGCGCCGGGACGGCCGCCCTCGACCAGGCGCGGCAGGCGGGGTTCTCCGACCTGGACGACGCCGCCGAGGCCGTGCGGGACTCCGACTGGATGCGCCGCGCCGCGGACGAGATCCGAGCCCATCGGGACGAGCTCGTCGCCGTCGGGGCCAGGCTGGCGGGCGAGGATCTCGCCGTCGACCCGGACACCGAGGTCCCGCTGGCCGACCACGAGACGGCCGTGGCCGACGCCCGCGAGGTCCACGAGAGCACGCTCGCCACGGCCGCACGCGCCCGGGAACGGGCCGAACGGCTGGCCGCGCTGGTCACGGAGTTCACCGAGAAGCTCACTACCCTGGATCCGCTGCGGGAGGCGGCGGACGAGCTGCGGGGACTCGCCGATCTGGCCGCCGGGCGGGGTGCCAACACCGAGCGCATGCCGCTGTCCAGCTTCGTGCTGGCGGCCCGGCTGGAAGAGGTGGCCGCTGCCGCCAGCCATCGGCTCGCGGCGATGAGCGGCGGCCGGTTCACTCTGGTGCACGACGCGGGGGAAAGCCGCGACAAGCGCCGGCGCGCCGGCCTCGGGCTGCTGGTCGACGACGCCTGGACCGGCCGGCGGCGCGACACCGCCACCCTGTCCGGCGGGGAGACCTTCCAGGCGGCGCTGTCACTGGCCCTCGGGCTCGCCGACGTCGTGACGGCCGAGGCGGGAGGCCGGCGGATGGACGCGCTGTTCATCGACGAGGGTTTCGGCACGCTCGACCCGGACAGCCTCGACGAGGTGATGACCGTCCTCGACGAGCTGCGTTCCGGCGGCCGGCTCGTCGGCGTCGTCAGCCATGTCACCGAGCTGCGCCAGCGCATCCCGAACCAGATCCGGGTCGTCAAAGGGGTCGGCGGCAGCCGGGTCGAGACCACGTCCTGACCCGGACGCACCACTGACCCGGACACACTGCTGGCCCTAACACACCGCTGGCCCGGATACACCACTACTCGGCCGG
>NZ_CDWTMO010000132.1:0-12097 GCF_977946435.1 Frankia sp. CgKIO3
GGTGGGCGACAGCGGCATGGTGCCCGCGCCGGGGAGCGGGGAGGCGGCCGCGCCCGGATCCACCAGGGGGCCGTCCGCCGTCACGTTCAGGGTGCCGCCCGCCGCGCCGGACTCCGGAGCGGTCGGTGAGTCCCAGGTGGCCCCGGCGGCGTCCGGGTTCGCATGCTTGGTGACGAAATCCTTGATCACGTCCGCGGAGACCGTCGAGCAGCGCTGGGTGCGGTCCCAGGCGGTCAGGACGAAGTGCTTGTTGTCGACGAAGGTGCTCCGGGTCCAGGGCATACCGATGAACCGCGGCCCGGCATTCGCCGCGAGCTTGCGCAGCTTGTCGACCTGATCCCCCGGCAGGCTCTTGTCGTACCAGCCGATCACGAAGCCGTGTTCGAGGTTGTGTACGGCACGTTCCGCCGAGATGCCCGAGTTCGGGTTGTAGAAGGGAATGCCGTCGGGCAGGGGGTCGGGGTTGTGGTTACCCGAGGACGGCGGTGACGCCTCGTACGCGACCGCTGTGCTGACGTGCGTCGAGCCGCGGAACGGGTCGTTCGCCGTGCCGGTGCACCCGGCCGCGGTGGCGGCCGCCGAGGCCGGCGCGACGTAGCCGACCTTGCGGGCCTCGTTCTTCGATCTACTGTCCGCGACGCTGTAGATGACGCTGTAGATGACGATGCCGACGAGGAGCGCGACGGCGACGAGCCCCGACGTCCCGTAGATGAGCAGCGCGCGGCGGCGTTCCCTGCGCTTCTGTTCACGGCGCAACTGCTCGAGCCGGGTGTTGCGTTCGACGCTCTTCTTACCCACGACAGCTGATCCTACGAAGTGTTGAACCACGTCGTCCGGGCAAGATGGATCCGACCCGCCGAACACCACCGGACACGCCCTGTCTCGCCACGCTGCACCGTGACCGTGGCGTCACGGATCATCCCGGGACCAGGTCATCCGGGACCGGGCCACCCGGGACGGGCCGGCCACGAGGTCAGCGGTGGAGGACGAACGCCGCGGTATCGCGGTTCGGTCGGGCGGGTATGGGCGCGGCGGCGTGCCCGACCCCGACCGTGCCCATCGGCGCCCAACCGGCCGGCAGGTCGAGCACCCGGGTGACCACCTCCGGGCAGAACAGCGTCGACGATACCCAGCACGACCCCAGACCCTCCGTGGCCAGGGCGACGAGCAGGTTCTGCACCCCGGCCCCGACGGAGACGGTGAACATCCGCTCCTCGGCGGCGGCGCGGCGGGCGTCCGGATAGGGATGCGCGCCATCGAGGACCATGATCGGAACGATCAGCAGTGGGGCACGCCGTAGCACCTCGCCGCGCCGGAGCCGACGCTCGACGGCCGCCTCGCCGAACCCGTCGCGTCGTAGATCGTCCGCCCAGGTCTCGGCCATCGCGTCGAGCAGCGCCGCGCGTCGCTCGGTCACGATCACGAAACGCCATGGTGTGGTGTGGTGCGGGGCCGGGACGGTGAATGCCGCCGCGATCGCCCGGTCAACCGCGGCCGGGTCGACCGGGGTGTCGGAGAAGTCCCGCACGGTGCGCCGCTCGCGCAGCGCCGCCCGGCGCGCCTCGAGGGTGCCGAGGCGGAACATGTCCTCACCCGCGGGACGCAGCAGTGCCCGCCCGCCGGTGCCGTCGTCGGGCAGCCGGCCGTAGCCGCGGACGACCGCCACCGGCGTGGCGCCCAGCTTGCCCTTGACGAGGTCGGCGGCCGCGGCGAGCTCGTCGGCCTCGGCCACCTCGGTCATCCCCAGCTCGTTGCCGTAGCCGTCGAGGTCGCCGACGTGGCTGCGCAGCGCCGCCATGCCGGCCACCCCGATGGCGATGTCGGTCAGGCCGCGTCGCCACGGCCGTCCGGCGGTATCGGTGACGACGACGGCGACATCCACGCCGAGCACGGTGGCCAGGCCCGACCGCAGCCGCCTGGCGCTGGCGTCCGGATCCACCGGGAGCAGAGCGAGGGAGTCCTTGGCGATGTTCGACGCGTCGACCCCCGCGCTGGCGAGGACGAAACCGTGGTGCGTCTCGACGATCCGGGTCGGGCCGCGCCGGGCGACCTCGCGCACCGATTCACTGTCGATCATGGCCTGCCTGGCTTCCTCGCGGTCGCCGGACACCGTGACGAGCCGTCCCTCGGCCTTCGAAACAATCTTTGAGGTGACCACGACGACATCGCCGTCGGCGAGTGCCGGGCCGTGCGTCCGGGCGGCCGAGGCCACCAGGACGGCGAGATCGTCGCCGGGACGGACCTCGCCGATGCCGGTGAGCGGGAACACGCGCAGCGCCCGTTCCGCGCTGCGCTCAGACACCGGCGAGCTCCAGAGCCGCCCGGACGATCGCCACCGTGGCCTTCAGATCGGTCATCAGCAGGGGTGCCGCGGCCACGGTCGCGCCGGGAACGGTCGCGCCGGCGTCGGCGGTGTCGACGAGCCAGCCGTCGAGCAGTCCGTCCGCCGTCCCGGCTCCCGGGCGCGGGGCCGTCCCGTGCCCCGTCGCGGCGGTGCGCCCCCGGCCGCCGTAATGCACGCCCACCGCCTGGGCGGAGGTCTCGACGCCGATGGCGGCCAGGCAGGCGTCCGCCATCCCGCGCACGGCCGCGCCGCCGATGATCGGCGACACCCCGACCACCGGCGCCGCGGTCTCGTGCACGGCCGAGCGGATCCCGGGAACGGCGAGGATGGTGCCGATCGAGACGACCGGATTCGATGGGGGGAGCAGTACGACGTCCGCGTCGGCGATGGCGGCCAGGACGCCGGGCGCGGGCTTGGCCTTTTCCGCGTTCACCGGGATGATCGCCTGTGCCGGCACGGCGGCACGCAGCCGCAGCCACCACTCCTGGAAGTGCACCGCGCGCTGGCCGTCGGCGTCCGAGATCACCACGTGGGTCTCGACCCGCTCGTCCGACATCGGCAGCAGCCGTACCCCCGGCTTCCACCGCTCACACAGTGCCCGGACCACGTCCGAGAGGGAGTAGCCGGCGTCGAGCATCCGGGTACGCACCAGGTGGGTGGCGAGGTCGCGGTCGCCGAGCCCGAACCAGGCCGGCCCGACGCCGTAGGCGGCGAGTTCCTCGGCCACGACGAACGACTCGCCCTCGCGCCCCCAGCCCCGTTCGGCCGAGATCCCGCCGCCCAGGGTGTACATGACGGTGTCGAGATCGGGGCAGATGCGCAGTCCGTGCAACGTGATGTCGTCGCCGGTGTTGCCGATTACCGTCACGTCGGCCTCCGGCAGCGCCGCGAGCACGCCGCGCAGGAACCGGGCGCCACCGATCCCGCCAGCCAGGGCTGTAACTCTCACACCGACAACTCTCACACCGACCGATCCTGGCACCGCGCCCCGGCGGATGGGGCACCGGTGGGCGGTGGTGGATTTCCCGGCCGGGGTGATAGTGACCACTGCCCGGCCGCGGACGGATTTCTCCGGACCGGGGCGGGCGCGCCGGTCCGTGCTCCTGACCGAGCCTTGCTCGGGGTTCCTAACCGAGCCTTGGCCGGGCGAACAACGGCGTCATCCATCCGTGGAACTCCGGCTTCGCCGGTATCGGCGTGTCCGTGCAGAAGGCCGAGAGCAGGAAGTGCACGAGATGGCTGGTCGGTCGGGAGGGCGCGGGGTTGGCGAGCCCGCCCTCGATGGTGGCGACCACCGCGTCCGCCGCGAGCTCCCGATCGGGTTCGGGCACGAAGTCGTGCACCGCGGCGAGCGCGAGCCCGTGCAGCCAGTCGTGCAGCCGCTCGTGGTACTCCATGACCGGCGCGGCGTGCGGGGCGCGTTCGGCGACACAGGGATGCAGCGTGCGGCGCCGCTCGACCGAGTCCAGGGCGAGGAAGAGCTTCGCCGCCGGGTCTCCGGGCAACGCGGCGATCCGGTCGACCTCAACGTCGAGCAGCCGGTTCAGCACCGCCGCGAAGGCATGGTCCTTCGACCGGAAATACCAGTAGACGGAGCCCGGCTCGATGCCGGCGGAACGGGCGATCTCCGCGATGGACGTCCCGGCGAACCCGCGGGCCAGGAATTGCTCCTCGGCGACGGTGAGCAACGCATCGATCCGTTCCTCGCGGGGAACCTCCTGGCGGTTGCGTGGCACCTGATCAGCGTAACGACTCCCATGGTGGGGCAGGAGGAAATCGATGCCCAGTAGTGGTAGCTCCCGTGCGGTACGGCGGCGCCCGGTGGCGCCGCCCCGGGCGCCGGCATGATCGGAATCGTGTCCCGGTGTCGGTGGGTGCATTCCGGCCGGGCCCGGGTAGCGGAGTCCGGTGGACGTCTCGGGCGGATGTGTCCTGCTCACCGCCTTTTTCTTGATTCCGATTCGAGAGAGCTGTGAGAGTGAATCTCAGCTCTCTACGTCGTTGGAAGGACCATCATGTCCGATATCAGGACCACCAAGAGCCTCGAAGCCCTGTCCGCCTCCCTTAATCGCGCGCTTGCGGGGGCCCGCGCCCCCCAGGTCGTGGCCGCCCGCCGGGCCCAGATGCGACAGACCGCCGGTATGACGCCGGACGGGTCCGACCTCGCCGGCACCGGCCGGCGAGCCGACCGGACGCAGGCCTTGGTCGAGACGCTGGCCTCGCGCCGGCGGACGAATATGTTGATCGGCACGCTCGACCGGCTGCGCAGACCCGCCACCGGGTGGCGTGCGGCCGGCCGCGTGACACCCTGACTCCGGGCCGACCGGGTCTCCTGCCGAACCGCTCAGTACCGTTTCGGCACCGCATCCCTTCGATCCCGATGGTCACCGACCGGACCGGTTCATCTGCCGGGCGCCGGGGGGCGCCGCCGGAGAATCAGAGGAATTCATGATGAGTACGGCGGCGACATCCAGCGGTGCCGAATCCAGTTCCCCGCCGTCCCCGTCGGCGCTGCGCCGGGCGCTGCGCCGGGCCCGGGACGGCGCCACGCTCGATGTGGTGGAGGCCACCATTCTGCTAGCCGCGCGCGGCGACGACCTCGCGGACCTGTGCCGGTCGGCGGCCCGGGCCCGCGACGCGGGTCTGGCGTCGATCGGGCGGCCGGGTGTCGTCACCTACGCGCCGAAGGTGTTCATCCCGTTGACCCGGTTGTGCCGGGACCGCTGCCACTACTGCACCTTCGCCACCGTGCCGCACCGGTTGCCCGCCCCCTACCTCACGGTGGACGAGGTGCTCGGCATCGCCCGGGCGGGCGCCGCGGCGGGCTGCGCCGAGGCGCTGTTCACGCTTGGTGATCGCCCCGAGGGCCGGTGGCCGGCGGCCCGGGAGTGGCTCGACGCCCACGGCTACGACTCGACGCTGGGCTACCTGCGTGCCGTCGCGATCGCCGTGCTGGAGGAGACCGGTCTGCTTCCGCACCTCAACCCAGGTGTGCTGAGCTGGGTGGAACTCGCCCGGCTCAAGCCGGTGGCCCCGTCGATGGGGATGATGCTGGAGACGACCGCGACCCGCCTGTGGTCGGAGCCGGGCGGGGCGCACTACGGGTCACCCGACAAGGACCCGGCCGTCCGCCTGCGGGTCCTCACCGACGCCGGGCGGCTGTCGATCCCGTTCACGACCGGCCTGCTGCTCGGCATCGGGGAGACCCGGGCGGAGCGGGCCGAGACGATCTTCGAGCTTCGAGGTCTGGCCCGCCGCTACGGGTCGATCCAGGAGGTGATCGTCCAGAATTTCCGCGCCAAGGACGACACCGCGATGCGCTCCGCGCCCGACGTCGGTGCCGAGGAGTTGGCCGCGGCCGTCGCGGTCACCCGGCTGGTGCTGGGCCCCACGATGCGGGTGCAGGCTCCGCCGAACCTCGTTGACACCGCGGAGTGCGCCCTGCTGCTTTCGGCCGGCATCGACGACTGGGGCGGCGTCTCCCCGGTCACCCCCGACCACGTCAACCCCGAGCGGCCCTGGCCGGACCTGGACGTCCTGCGTGCCGTGACGGCGCAGGCCGGGTTCACGCTGCGGCCCCGGCTCACCGTCTACCCCTCCCATCTCGGTGAACCATGGATCGACCCGCGCCTGGCCGGGCACGTCGGGGCGTTGGCCGGCGCGGACGGCCTGCTCGCCGACGGTGTGTTCCCGGCCGGCCGCCCCTGGCAGGAGCCCGACGGCGGACTCGCTGACACCGGCCGCACCGATCTGCACGCCGCGGTCGACACGGTCGGGCGCCGCAGCGAGAAACGGGCGGACTTCGGCACGGTCTACGGTGACTGGGAGTCGCTTCGTGCCCAGGTCAGCGCGGCCGGGACGGGGGTCGACGGAGTCGTCGGCACGGGCAGCCGGGCCATCGCGAGCCGGGCCGGCGCGGTTGCTGGTGCCGGTGCCATGCGGCGGATCGGCCCCGACATGCTCGCCGCCCTGCGCCACGCCGGGTCCGATCCGGCCGGGATCACCGACAACGAGGCGCTGACCCTGTTCAGCGCGGACGGCGCCGCCCTGGAGGAGCTCTGCGCGCTCGCGGACGGATTGCGCCGCGACGTCGTGGGCGAGGACGTCACCTACGTCGTCAACCGCAACATCAACTTCACTAATGTCTGCTACACTGGATGCCGGTTCTGCGCGTTCGCGCAACGCCGTGGGGACGCCGACGCCTACACGTTGTCTCTGGACGAGGTGGGCAGCCGGGCGGCGCAGGCCTGGGCGGTCGGCGCGACCGAGGTCTGCGTCCAGGGCGGGATCCATCCCGATCTACCGGGCACCGCGTACTTCGATCTCGCCCGTGAGATCAAGCGGCAGGCGCCGGGGCTGCATCTGCACGCCTACTCGCCGATGGAGGTTCTCAACGGCGTCACCCGCACCGGCATGTCGATTGGCGACTGGCTCACCGCGGCCCGCGAGGCCGGCGTCGACACGATCCCCGGCACCGCGGCGGAGATCCTCGACGACGATGTCCGCTGGGTGCTGACGAAGGGCAAGCTGCCCGCGGCGAGCTGGGTCGAGGTGGTGACCACCGCGCACCGGGTCGGCCTGCGTTCCTCGGCCACGATGATGTACGGGCATGTGGACACCCCCGCACACTGGGTGGCCCATCTGCGCCTGCTACGGCGCATCCAGGACTCCACCGGCGGCTTCACCGAGTTCGTGGCCCTCCCCTTCGTCCATCACAGCTCGCCGATCTACCTGGCCGGTGTCGCCCGTCCCGGCCCCACCCGCCAGGAGAACCGGGCCGTGCACGCGATGGCGCGCATTCTGCTGCACGGTTCGATCGACAACATCCAGTGCTCCTGGGTCAAGCTCGGGGTGGAGGGCTGTCGGGCCGTGCTTGCTGGTGGGGCGAACGACATAGGCGGCACGCTGATGGAGGAGACGATCAGTCGGATGGCCGGCTCGCAGCACGGCTCGCGGCGTTCCGTGGCCGAACTCGAGGAGGTGGCCGCGGGGGCGGGTCGTCCCGCTCGGCAACGCACCACCACGTATGGCCGGATCCCTGACGAGCGCTTTCGCGCTGCCCGGGGCCGCACCGTCCGGGCCATGCTGCCGGTGGTGTCCTGACACCCGCCAAGTCCCGATCATCAAAAACTACTCTCCGTAGTCGAATGGGCCGGGGTCGCCGAGTCTGGTAGCTGATCGGTCTACGTTCGCGGCGGTTGCCCGAGCTCAGGCCCTGCCCTTTTAGGGGTGTATGCCCTTTAGGTCTGGGCGGGATAATGCCGTTGTCGCGACCAATCTGATCGCGCAGAGTGACGGAAAGGAGGGTTGCGCGGACCCTCGGCGACAGGTTGTAGTGACTGTGAGCTATGGTCTCATCGCTAGTTGTAGAAGATGTTGCGACGGTGGGGTTGACGCGATCGAGTCTGGAGCGTGTAATTACCGGCGTGTCATTCCCCCCGCTGGCGGGGTTCGTGCGGTAGTGCGTCGCCTGACCGGTGTGGAAACCAGTCACCTGCGCGCCGGCGCCCAGGGGTGGCCGACCGCACCGCGACGGGTCTGGAGGAGTCCACATGGAGCACGCCGACGCGGGCGTCCACACTGTCCTCGCGGACGTCGAGCGTCCCGCTGAGCATGACCCGTTCGCTGATCACCCCGAGCGGGTGCTCACCGAACGGCACACCCGGGCCACATCCGAAACGGTCCCGCGGGCGCGGGCGCGGGTGCCGGCCACGGCCGCTCCCGTCCCCCCCGCGTTGACCGGTCGGTCCGTCGCCGAGGACACCGACCTCGTCGAGGACATCGAGGACATTGACGAGGTCGACGATGTCGACGAGGTCGGTGACGACGAGGCCGACGAGGCGGAGACCAAGGACATGGAGGATCTTGGTGGATCGGCCGGGAGGTCCGCCTTCGCCCAGGTGATTGATCTGGGGATGGGGGACCTTCTCGGCGAGGCGATGGAGTGGCAGGAACGCGCGCTGTGCGCGCAGACCGACCCCGAGGCGTTCTTCCCGGAGAAGGGCGGTTCGACCCGCGAGGCCAAGCGCATCTGCTCGGGCTGTGAGGTCCGGGCCGAGTGCCTGGAGTACGCGCTGGAGAACGACGAGCGGTTCGGGATCTGGGGCGGCATGTCCGAGCGGGAGAGACGCAAGCAGCGACGCCGAGCGGTCTGATCCCGCCCGGTGACCGGCGATCGGCGCATGACGGGCGATCCGGGCACGTCACAGGCGGCCACGGTCGCCGCGGTGACCGCTCTGCCCGATGATGCAGGGCCGCCGGTCGTCGCGGTCTGCGTGCTCGGTCGAGGGGGTGGTGGACCCGCCGCCGCCCAGGTCCGGGCCGCCCTGCGTGCCTAGACCAGACCACCGGACCGGGTCGTCGAGGTGCGGCTCGGTGGCGGGGGAGGCGTTCCCCGGCAACGCGCGTCTCCCCTGGACGGGGACGGTCGCCTCCCGTCCGCCGACCGTCCCGTCGATCCCGGCGCCGACGGCGCGGATGCTCAGGCCGGTGACCCGGTCGTCGAGCCCCTCGTCGTCGAGGTGCCGTCCGCCACACCGTTCGGCGCCGCCGTAGCCGTGGGGCTGGCTCGGCTGGGGAGCCTACCGGAGCACGGATTCGTCTGGCTCCTCGACGACACCGCGATCCCTGCCCCAGACGCGTTGCACACCCTGCTGGCCTACGCCCGGCTGGACCGGGGTGCCGCCGTCCTCGGTCTCAAACTGCTCGCCCGCGCTCCGGAATCCGCCCCACTCGCCGAATCCGCCCGGCCGGCCGAATTCGCCCCGGCGGCCGGAGCGGGCGGTCCCGCCGGATCGACGGGTGCGCGGTCCCGGCCGGTGACGAGACCCCGGGTGGTTGAAGCCGGGGTGAGCGTCGACCGGGCCGGGCGACGGCATACCGGAATGTGCCCGGGCAATGATGATTATGGTCGGTGTGACGGGGTACGTGACGTCCTCGCCGTCGCGTGTTCGGGCACCCTCGTGCGGGCGGTGGTCTGGCGACTGCTCGGTGGACTCGACCCCGAGCTCGATGGTGGTCATGACATCGATCTTGGCTGGCGGGTGGCCCGTGCCGGCCTACGGGTTGTCGTCGTCCCGTTGGCCACGGCGACCGTGGCCTCGGCCTTCCCCGGGGCATCGGCCGACCGCGCGGGGGCTCTACGGGTCCGGCTGGCGAACACGGCGACGGTGCTGTTGCCGGCGATGGTGGTCGCCCTGCTCGTCGGAACGGCCGTGCGCACCCTCGGCCTGCTCCTGCGCGGCCGACCCCGGGCGGCGCTCGCCGAGCTCACGCTCGCCGGTACCGTGCTGGGGCGGCCACGGCAGTTGCGCCGGATGCGTCGGCGCGCCGTCTGCACGTGGGCGGTGCCGCACCGGGCCGTCTGCCCGTTGTTCCCGGCCCGCCGCCTACCGTGGCGGCGCGGAGCCGGCGCCGAGGATCTCCTCGATCGGGCCGGAGCCGCCGAAGACGTCGCCGACACCACCTTGGTGGTCACCGGGCCCAGACCGGATGCGCACCCGCGCCGGCCGGCCTAGCCGCCGATGACCCTGGCGACCCTGCTGGGTGCCGTCGGGCTCCTGGCCATGCGGGGGATGCCGGCGGACATGCTCGGCGGGGGCCTGCCGCTCCCGACCGGCAGCCGGAACCTGTGGTCGGCCGTGTGGTCCGGATGGGCGGGGGCGCCCGATGGACCTCTGAGTGGTCCCGGGCCGGCACCCCCTTTCACCGCGCTGTTCGCCGCGGCGGCCACTCTGCTGGGGGGAGGCCGGCGCCGGCCGCTTGGATCCTGCTGGCGGCCGGCCCGGCGCTCGCGGGCCTGAGCGCCTACCGGGCGCTCGCCCGGCTGGAACCACATCCGCTCGCCCGGTTCGGGCTCGCCGCCGGCTACGGGTTGAACCCGGTGATGACCGGGTCGGTCCTCGCCGGCCGCACCGACACCGTGGGCGCGGTGATCGGCCTTCCCCTGGTGCTCGCCGCCGCCGACGCGGTCCTGCGGGACCGGCGGGACGGCTCCGGCTCCGGCTCCGGCTCCGGCTTTGGCTTTGGCTTTGGCGTCGGCGGGGCGCCGGGCCGGCCGGTGTGGACGCTCGCGGTCTGTCTGGTCGGGTTCATCGCCTGCGCCCCGTCGATGCTGGTCATCGCCTGGGCGGGCCTGGTCGTCGTCGCGTTCCTGACCGCGCGGTCCAGGCTGCCCGCGATCATCGCCGCTCTGCTCGCGACGATCATTCCGGTGCTTCCGGACCTGTGGCTGGATCCCGTCGCCGTCCTCGCCGAATCGGCGATCGCCCTGGCCAGGCTGCCCCAGTACTCCCTGGCCCTGCTGGCTGGTGCGGACAGCGGACCCAGTGCCGATGTGGCCGGCTTCGTCGGTGGATGCCTGACCTGCTGGTTGTTCGGCCGCCTCGCGGGCCGGGGGCGGGGCCGTCGGCGGCGCACGGCCGTGCTGGTGGTCCTTCCCGTGACGCTGCTCCTCCTCGTCGGGCCGCTGATCCTTGCCGCTCGGTTCCTGGCCGTGGATGTATCTCGGCCCGACGACACCACAGGGGCGAACCCGGCCGGCGTCGAGGGGGCCGGCCTCGCCCGCGCGGTCGCGGCCGTGACCCGCGCCGCCGGCCCGGGTGCCCGAGTCCTCGTCCTGCACCAACCGGCCTCGGCCAGAACGATCCGGTACACCCTGGCCTCCGCGTCCGGGCCGACGTTTCCCGAGACCGGCGCCCGCACCCCGCGGCGGTCCAGTCGGTTCCTCGCCGACATGGTCGCGGACCTCGCCGCCAACGGTGGCCGGGCAGCCGGCTGGCTCCCGCTTCTGGGCGTGACATCGGTCGCCGTATCCACGGCCGACTCGACCTCTCAGCTCGTCGCCCGACTGGACGCGACGCCGTCCTTGATCCGGGATCGTCCCCGCCCGGGGGCGATCTTCTGGCGTCCCGCCGTTCCGGCCCGTGGTGCGACGGCCTCGGGAGAGCCCGGTGGGACCGGTGCGCCGCGACCGGACGCATCCGGGTGGGCGGGCGGACCCCTGGCCTGGGTGATGGAGTCCGATCGGGCTGATCGTCGTGAGCCGGTGGCGCGGCACTCCGCTCCCGCGGCGATGAAGCGGACAGCCCGCCCGATCGGTACAGCGCCGGGTGCTCCTCTCCTCCTCTCGGTGCCGCTGCCGCCAGCGCCCTCTTCGGTACGCCGGTTGGCCTCCGGCGAGCGGTTGCCCGCCCTCGCCGCCCGGTCCGGCCCGGCACGCTCCCTGGTGCTCGCCGTACCGGCGGATGCCGGATGGCACGCGTGGCTGGAAGGCCGGCCGCTGACTCCGTTCCGGGCGTGGGGCTGGGCAGCCGGATTCCGGCTGCCGCCCGACGGCGGTCGGCTCCGCATCGACCACGACCGGGCTTCACCCCACCGGGCCGTGCTGGGCCAGGCGGCGGCGCTCGCCGCGCTTGTCCTGCTGGGAATCCCCGTGCTGCTGGGAATCCCAGTCCTGAGGTCGCGGCGGATGGCTCCCCCGGCTGCAACGCAGCCGCGGCGGGTCGGGAAGGCTGAGCGGCCGTCGTGTCAGCGGCCGTCGTGTCACGTCGTGGTCGTTTCGCGGATGGTGCTGCCGCTGGCGGTCCTCGGGCTGCTCGGGCTGACCGGGGCGTTCCTCGCCAGCACCAGCACCGGTGCCGGTGCCGGTGCCGGTGGTGCCGGTGCCGGGAAGGGACGGGTCTGGCCCCTGTCAGGCGCCATGCTGGCCTGCCCGGACCTGACGCTGGTGGCACCCGGTCCGGGCGGGCCGGG
>NZ_CDWTMO010000133.1:0-11764 GCF_977946435.1 Frankia sp. CgKIO3
GCGAAGCGGTCAGCATGTACACCACCGCGGTGAACACCGCCCGGTCCTCGACCGGGGCGGTCCTACCGCCCTGCGGGCGTGTCTCGAACCGGGGTAGCAGCGGTTCGACCAGCTTCCACAGATCGTCCGGGACCAGCCGCGGAGCAAGGCTGCTCCCCATCACATCCATGATCAGACATGTACCCGGAGCGGCCACGTGAGACACGCTCTAATCCGCCGGCAGCGGCGCGTCGCCGAAGATCGTGCGCTGCTCCCACCTGCTAGCGCAGGCCGGCTGGGTGGGCGCCCGCCAACGGCAGACATCGAAAGGTGGAACGTCGGGCGCGACGGTGCGGTCATCCTGGTCGTAGGAGGAGCGCTGGCTCGGTTGCCGGTGGCCGGAAATATGACAGGGAGCAGCGGAAGATGCAGCGGGTGGAGCTGACGTCGATCGATGGAGTACGGCTGGAGGGCGCGGTGCATGCAGCCGTCGGAGGACAGCACCGGGGGGTGATCATCCAGCTACATGGAATCAACGCAAACATGACCGAGGGCGGCATGTTCGTCCGACTCGCTGATCGACTTGCACACGCCGGCTTTCATGTTTTGCGGTTCTCCTTCCGCGGCCACGGGGGAAGCGGAGGGACCCAGCGTGGCGTGACGATCGCCGGCGAGCTGCTCGACCTCCAGGCCGCGGTCGAGTACGCGGAGGAGCAGTTGCCAGGTCGCCTGTCGATCGTGGCGTCGAGCTTCGGAGCGGTATCGGCCTCGCTCTCGCTGCCCTGGTTGGCCGACCGCCTGAACAGGCTCGTCCTGTGGAATCCGGTACTCGACCTCCGGCGGACATTCCTGACACCGGAACTGCCGTGGGGACGAGAGAACTTCGGCCCCGATCAGCAGAAGCTGCTGTCAGGTCAGGGGTTCCTGGTGCTCGACGGGGAGTTCGAGGTCGGCCGGGTGCTGTTCGACGAGTTTGATCACTATCGGCCGCTGGACTCCCTGATGGCGACCGCTGCACCGGCGCTCGTGGTACACGGCGATCGGGACACCGCGGTCTCGTACGAGATCGCGTGGCAGGCAGCCTGCGCCAGACCCCACACCGAGTTTCACACCGTCGAAGGTTCGGATCACGGCTTCGACACTCGAGAACGAGAGGACGAGGCAGTCGCAGTCACAGTGAGGTGGCTCGTTGGCGACAAGGGCCGAGCATGAACATCGCCTCTCTGTATGCACCGGTGCACATTGAGGAGAGCACCGTGGTGGGCGAGCACTGCGTTTTCGGCTACCCGAAAGAGGCGCGCCTGCGGGCCCAGCAGAAGGGGTCCGGCTCGACCTCGTCCGGGGAACCGGTGGTGGTGGGGGCGCACTGCGTGATCGGTAATCAGGTCGTGGTCCACGAAGGGGTCTGGATCGGCGCGAACTGCGTCATCGAGGACCGCGTGCGGATCGGCTACAACTGCGTGGTCGGCGAACGAACCCGTGTCGCCTATGGAGCGTATGTGTGTGATCGTGTCGCGATCGGCGTGGACGCCTGCGTGGCGGGATTCGTCTGTGACGGCACGACCATCGGCGATCGCTCCACAATGATGGGCGATCTCGTGCACGAGTACGCCCGTCCCCACGAAGGCTGGTGGGAGGTCGACGAGGAGCCTCCGATGATCGAAGCTGACTCCGTGGTCGGCTACGGCGCGAGGGTGGTGGGCGGCGTCCGTATCGGCCCATGCAGCTACGTTGCCGCGGGCGCCGTGGTAACCCGGGGCGTTGCACCGGATCATGTGGTTACGGGCATCAACGTCCACGTTCCGGCCGAGCGGTGGCGAGGACGCCGGCTGCAAGGCTTGATCCGCCACTGGCAGGCTCTGGCGAAGACAGACAGGCTATGACGTAGGTCATCTCAGGCGAAGGGGGCGAGGCGGAGCGACCCTTGTCCTCTGCTGCCCACGGTCGGCCGGATGTGGCCGCTGGGCGACCGCCCCGCTAACGGCGACGGTTCGCCGCCCCCTGTTCTGGCTGCCGGTCTCTGGGCTCGACGAAAGCCGAACGTTCGGTGTCGCTGCCGGCCTCATCCTTGGGGCGCTGGGAGACCAGTGGTGGTTCGAACGCGAGGGCGGTCAGCCGTCGGCGGAACCGGGCGCGTAGATCAGGGCGCGGATGGTCGATGTAGAGCGCGGGCAGGAACTCGTCGACCGGCACGACGGCCTCTTCGATGTGGGCGGCAAGCACTAGGCCGAGACCGGGCCTGGTGAGCAGGTAGCCGAAGGTGCAGTGGCTGTAACCAGGCGAGACGAATCCATCCAGGACCGGCTGGTCGTGGTCGGGTTCGAGGGGGAAGCGGCCGAGGTAGAGCAGGTCGAAGGGGCCGTGGCGGGTCAACTGGTGCAGGCCGGCGAGGAGCTGGTCGAGGAAGGCGTCCGGGATGACGAGGTCGTCTTCGAGGAAGACGATGAATGGTTCGTCACCGGTTTGAGCGGCATGGCGCCAGCAGGCCAGGTGCGCCAGTGTGCAGCCGATCTCGCCGTACTTCAGGGGTCTGGCCCACCAGGGATTGTCGGACTCGATCTGCCAGGGAAGGAGGGTGTAGCCGGCAGCGTCGAGCTGGCTTCGGGTGAGGTTCAGGCCGTCGAAGAGGCCGCGCCAGTCCGAGGTGAACGTCGCCTTGAGCTCCGGCGGAAGCACGTGCGTCATCCGTGCCCGCCGGTCAGGTCGCCGAAGCAGGTTGATCACATAGGTACGAAGATCAGCGGGAGTGATCAATGTGGTGGACTTCCGTTCCGGACTGATCTTGAAGGTAGCGGTCGGAGTTGTCGACGTGCACGGCGAAGGGTTCGTTGTTGCTGCGGGCGAGCAGGAGCAGCGGAGGGACCCGGGTCAGGTCGGCTACATCGGTGAGGCCGCCGATCCGCCGGGCTTCGGTGACCAGGACGAAGTCTGCGTCGTTGACATGCTCGGTGATGTAGCGGGAACTGCGTGCACCGCGCTCGGCCTCCAGTAGGCAACGGGCGGCACCGAGTACCCCGAGGGTGAGGCAGCCTCCGAGCAGGAAGACGGTGGTGCCCTGGGCGAGCGTGAGCCGGGTGAAGACGGCGAGATCTTCCAGCAGTTCGTTGCGCTCGGTCCAGCGTGGACCGAGAACCAGCCCGTTCATGCCGGGTACCACCAGGGGATCGTCCGCGCCCAGCGGATGGGGCTCGAAGAAGAACGGCAGCCGCGGGAGAAACTCGCGGTACTTGGCGTTCCACGGCGGTCCGCCGACGACCACGAGGACATCGGCCTGGGTGTCGAAGTACTCCGAGGGGGCGAAGTCTCGAATCGTCACGGTCGGGGCTAACCGGGCGAATCGGGTCCGCAGGTAGATCAACGTGTCAAGATCCGCGAACTTCGCATAACGGAGGTAGTTACGGTCGGCTGGCGAGGCGTACTCTGGGCGCTCATCCTCGGGGATCTCCGAGCAGGCGATATCGATGCGTGCCCCGTGGGAGAGTCGCCAGAACGCTCTCAGGTCCTCGCCCCAGGGCTCGCCGTGATCGACCGGCGACCGATCCTGTTCAGGGGACGAGATCGTTGCCGGGCTCCTGACCGTCGACGTGACGGTCGATGGCCCGTTCGTCAACAGCATGTAGGCGAGGGTGTCCAGCGCTCGGTCGGCGCGGCGACGAACGGTCTTCGCCGCGCACCTCTGCTGGCGCGCGAGCGACTCTTGTCGCTCGGTGAGCGTTGGGTACCGATGCTCGGCGCTCAGGTTGAAGTCGACCTCGACGCACAGGCGCTCGTCGTCGGCCAGCCCCTCGACGGCTTGCCGGAACGCGGTCACGAGCAGCGTGACCTCCTGCGCCGATGCAGGCTCGCTCACCCTGCCGTCTGCCAGGCGGGCCCGGAGCAGCTCAGGCAGCACGGTAGGAAGCGCGGTGGGGCGAGCCAGGCCATGTCCTTGGCGGAGGCGCTTCAGACTCTCTTTGACCTCATCGACGGACAGTGAAGGGATGACCACCACAGTGTCCAGGATGTGTCCAGATAGTCGGTCGATGACCATCGACACGGGTAGCTGCTGGCCTGGTCGATCGTGATCGTGGCCGGCATTCTTAACCGGACGAGCCAACGAGCCGCTGACGGCCATACGGCTCGCCACCGTACCCGCCGACGACAAGGAAGATCGTGTGACCGACGTGTCTTCACCCGTAGAGCCGAACAGCGACGTCTCCGGCCTCGATCGCGCAGCGCAGCTGCGCAGGAAGATGGTTGACGATCTTCTTGCCGAGGGCACGATCACCTCGCGGCCGGTCGAGGCCGCGATGCGCAAGGTCCGTCGGGAAGCCTTCGCACCGGGGGTGGAGCTGGAGGAGGCTTACCAGCTTTACAACGGAGTAGTTACGAAGCGCGACGACGCTGGAAGTTCTGTGAGCTCGGTTTCCGCTCCGCAGGTCCAGGCGTACATGCTGGAGCAGGCTGCGATCACCCCCGGCATGAGGATCTTGGAGATCGGCTCTGGGGGGTACAACGCTGCCTTGATCGCCGAGCTCGTCGGTCCGGCAGGTCAGGTCACCACGGTCGACATCGACAAGGACGTCATCGACCGGGCGCGCCATCTTCTCGCGCAGGTCGGCTACCCTCAGGTGAACGTTGTGCTCGCCGACGCCGAGTTCGGTGTGCCTGAGCATGCCCCTTATGACCGTATTTTGGTCACGGTCGGTGCGTGGGATGTTCCGCCGGCTTGGGTGGCTCAGCTGGCCGAGGGCGGTCGTCTGGCGGTGCCGTTGCAGCTGCGGGGCCTGTCGCGTGTGATCACCTTCGAGCGAGCCAACGAGTACTTGCTCAGTCGGGCGTCCCGGTTGTTCGGCTTCGTGCCCATCCAGGGTGCCGGAGCGCACCAGACCACGTTGCTGGTCCTACGCGGGGGTGAGATCACCTTGCGTTTCGAGGAGGGGCCCCCGACCGAGCCGGGCCTGCTGGAGGGCGTATTCGACGCGCCGCGGGTGGAGGTCTGGAGCGGGGTCACGATCGGCCGTTTCGAACCGTGGGCCGGTACGCAGATGTGGCTCGCCACCGTGCTGCCGGGCTTCTGTCGCGTTGTGCTGGACAGAAAGCTGGACACGGGTCTGCTCTCCCCACCGGGCAGTCACTCCGCCGCGGTGGCCGTCGTCGACGACGACACCCTCGCCTATGTCACGACGCGCGGTGCGGCGGACTCGGTGGACGTCGAGTTCGGTGTGCATGCCTTCGGTCCGTGCGCGTCCGAGCTGGCCGAACAGGTTGCCGAGCAGCTCCAGGTCTGGGGGCGGGAACACCGCCACAGCTCGCCACAGTTCCGCGTTGACCCCGCAGGCACCGCCGATGACCAGCTGCCGGCTGGCCGCGTCATCGACAAGAAGCACAGCCGGATCACGATCTCCTGGCCGGGAGCGGCGAGCGTTGCGGCCGGCCGGGGTGCAACATCACGCCTAGCAGGAGGATGATCCATATGTCAGAGGTTTCGCTGTCTGGAAGCGCCACGGCGTTGGCTGAACGGCCTGGCGAGGACGACGAGTACACGCTGGATGTACGGGTGCTCGTGGCGTACGGCCCGATCATGGGGGACTGCCCCACCGATGACGGATGCGGCAACACCTGCTCGGGCAACGACAGCTCCTGCAACTCGTTCGCCGACGACCCGTCCTGACCTGTACGGGGGTCGTCGGTGCATTCCCCGACCCACGGCCCCCGTACAGCAGCAGCGCCCCGGGAGGCGGCATGGCGGTGAGATCTCCAGCGATGTACCAGTGGGCCGGTGCAGCACTACTACGTGCGAGCACCGATCCGGGCGGATTGGACTTGCCAGCGGACCTGGACCTGTTCGGTACCGACGCCGTGGAAGAAGGGTCGGCGTGGCTGTCGGCGATGTGGCGGCGCGAGGAAATTCGCGCGGCGATCGCTCAGGCGAGTCCCGCGCTGATTCAGCAGGTTGACACCGTTCTGACCTCCAGTGGTCATGACGTGCGAGCGGTTCGCCGGACCGTGCTTTCCGTAGCGTCCTATCTGCTTCGGTGGCAGCGCCGTCCCACTTCCTTTGGGCTGTTCGCCGGAGTCGCGCTGGCCCGGATCGATGCTGGGGCGAAGGTGCGGTGGGGTCGCGATCACCGGGTCGAGGCCCGGGTTGACGCGGGCTGGCTCGGTGATGTCCTCGCGCGCCTGCAACGGTGTCCGACGCTGCGGGAGCGGTTGTCTGTGGTCGTCAACGGTGCCGGGTTGGTGCGCGGTGACCGCTTCGTAGCGCCCGCGCCGACGCCGGATGGCACATAGCTGACGAGTTGGCGCCGATCGAGGTGTCCGTGCGCCACAGTCGACCGGTCTGCGCCGCGCTGGAGGCCACGCGGAAACCGGTCACGTTCAGCGAGCTACGAACACTGCTCATGGAGCGCTTCCCCAGTGCCCCCGCGCAGCGGATCGACGAGATGCTCACGGGTCTGCTCGACCAAGGGATCCTGCTGAGCAATCTGTCAGCGCCGATGACCTGCCTGGATGCACTCGGCCATGCGTGCGCTCAGCTGGAGGCCGTTGACGCCCACAGCATTCCAGAGGTTAGCGATCTTGTCCGTTCGATGTTCGAGATCCACAAGGAGGTGTCGGCCACCAGCCAGGTTCTCGGGTCAAGGTCGGCCATGATCAAGCAGATGCACGCGCTGAGCGAGGCCGCCGAGGTACCCATAATCGTCGACACGATCCTGGAGTGCGACGTTCACATACCGGACCAGGTCGCCCAGGAAGCCCGCAACGCCGTCCAGGTCCTCTATCGACTCTCACCGTATCCGCTGGGTTATCCCGTCTGGCGGGACTACCACTCCCGGTTCCGGGTCCGTTACGGGACGGGCGCCTTCGTGCCGGTCATGGACCTGATCTCCGACAGTGGCCTGGGAGTTCCGGCCGACTATCTGGGCTCGGCGCGCGGGCGTGCCGCTCGGCAGGTGAGTGAACGTGACGAGAAACTACTGGCGCTGATCCAACGGGCCACGCTGTCCGGCGGCGGCGAAATCGTCCTGACTGATCAGATGATCGAGGAGTTTGCGGTCAGCGATCCGGCCGACGTGCACCTGCCTGCTCGGGTCGAGGTGGCCGTGGAGATCCGCTCCATGTCCGTTGAGGCGCTGGCCCGCGGCCGGTTCACGGTGGCGGTGACCGGCACGCCACGGCCCGGCAGCAGCATGGCTGGCCGCTACGCCCACCTGCTGCCAGCGGACGGCCGCGACCTGATCGCGGGCACCTTCGCTGCGGCCGGCACCGACGCGATCCCCGCGCAGCTCTCCTTCGCCCCGCGTAAGCGGCGCAACGAGAACGTCGCGCGCACGCAGCAGCTCCTGACACACATGATCCCCGTGGCCGAATACCCCGACGGCGACGAACGCCTGATCCCCCTGACGGACCTCGCGGTCAGCGTGGACGACCGCCGCTTCTACCTCGCCCAGATCTCCACCGGCCGGTACGTCGAACCGCGGGTCGCCCACGCCCTGGAGGCCGGCGTGCACACCCCGCCGCTCGCGAGGTTCCTTGCTGAGATCACCACCGCCCGAGCCGCCGTGTACAAGGCATTCCGCTTCGGCGCGGCGGCACAGCTTCCCTACCTTCCACGCGTTCGATACCAGCGCACCGTGCTGTCTCCGGCACGGTGGCTGCTAGCGGCCGGTGAACTTCCCGGCCGCGGCGCCTCGACGGCCGAGTGGGACGCCGCGCTGGAAGACTGGCGCAGCCGGTGGCGGGTTCCCGGCCATGTCGCGATGGTGGAGCACGACCGGCGGCAGCCGGTGGACCTCGGCCACCCGCTTCACTGTCTCCTGCTGCGCACCCGGCTGGAACGCGCCGACCGCCTGGAACTGCGCGAGACGTCGACCCTGGAAGACGTGGCCTGGCTGGGGCGTGCCCACGAGGTGCTGATCCCCATGGTCTTGGACCCGCAGCCCACCACAGATCCCGGGCCAGGCATCAGCACACGGCGAGTCGTGGCCGTCGACGCCGGGCATCTCCCCGGCGAGTCCACGGTCGTGTCCGCGCACCTGTACGGGCATCCGGCGCGCGTCGAGGAACTCCTGACGCAACACCTTCCCCACATGATCGACGCCTTCGGCGTCCACAGGCCGCGCTGGTGGTTTCGGCGGAACCGCGAAATGCGCAGACCAGAGATAGACCAGTACCTCGCCGTATACCTCTGGCTATCGGAGCCCTCCGCATACGGCTCTGCCGCCGCATGCCTCGCCCGGTGGGCCGACGATCTGCGCCGACAACACCTGCTCGCGCACGTCTCGCTCACCACCTATGACCCCCAGTCGGGACGTTACGGACACAGCCCAGCCCTGGGCCACGTCCAGGACGTCTTCGCCGCCGACTCGGCCTGCGCCATCGCCCAGATCAGCGCATCCATCCGCGCAGGCGTGCATCCCCAGGCCCTGGCCGCTGCCCGCTCGACCTGGCAGTGATCTACGCCGGGTCCCCACAAGACGGGCTGGACTGGCTGATCCGCGAACTCCGCCAAGAACACGGAAGGCTGGACCCCGCGCTACGGCAACAGACACTCGAACTAGCCGACCCGCACGGCAGTTGGACGCGGCTGCAATCCCTGCCCGGCGGACGCGATGTCCTGGCCGCCTGGGGCACCCGCGCCAGTGCGCTGGCGGCATACCGAGATGCCCTCGCTGACCAACGCGACCCGATGCCGGTCCTGCGATCGCTCCTGCACCTGCACCACAATCGCGCTGTCGGTGTCGACCCGGCTGTCGAACGAGCCACCGGCCGGTTCGCACGGGCCTGCGCGCTGCGCCACACCGCCCACCGCATGGAGACATGAGTGGCGACCTCAACGAGCACCCCTCCGGGAATCGCGCAGACCGTTGATCTTTACGCCGCGCGGCTAGTTCTGCCCGAGCCCCCGCCCGAGAGCGAACCCTGGGCACCGCAGTCCCTCACGAAAGGCAGCGCGGGCATCGTCCTGCTCCACATCGAACGCGCCCACGCCGGGCTCGGCACCTGGCAGCAGGCCGACCGCTGGATCCGCAGCGCGGTCGCCGCGCCGGCCAACATCACAGACAACACCGGCCTGTACCTCGGCGCCCCAGCGATCACCTTCATGCTGGACGCCGCGGCAGGAAGCGACCCGAGCCGCTACCGCGGCGCCCTCGCCGCCATCGACGGGCACGTCGCCGCGATCGCCCACCACCGAGCCGACGCAGCCATGGAGCGCATCGCGGCCGGGAGACTGCCAGGGTTCCGCGAGTACGACGTGTTTTTCGGTCTGACCGGGATCGGCGCGCTGCTACTGCGTCGCGCTCCCCAGGGCAGCGCAATGGAGCGGGTTCTCGCCTACCTCGTCGCCTTGTCTAAGCCGCATCGGATCGACGGGCAGATGCTGCCGGGCTGGTGGGTCAACCACGATCCGCACCGCCGCGCCTCCCCTGCCTACCCCGGTGGGCACAGCAACTTGGGCCTCGCTCACGGGATCGCCGGGCCGCTGTCCTTGCTCAGTCGGGCGATGCGGCGTGGTGTCGTCGTCGACGGACAGCACGATACGATCATAAACATCTGCGCCTGGCTCGACGCCTGGCAGCAGGACGGCGAAGCCGGACCCTGGTGGCCGGAATGGATCACTCTGCCCGACCTGCGTCAGGGCAGAACAAGCCAGCCCGGCCCGGCGCGTCCCAGTTGGTGTTACGGCACTCCCGGGCTTGCCCGCGCGGGCCAGCTCGCGGCGCTCGCTCTCGGCGACGGTCGCCGCCAGCAGAAGTATGAACAGGCGCTTTTCCAGTGTCTCAACGATCCCGTTCAGCTGAGGCGGATCAAAGACGGTGGACTGTGCCACGGTTGGGCCGGTGTGTATCAGACAGTCTGGCGCGCAGCTCACGATGCCACAACACCGGCACTTGCCGACCAATTGCAGTGCTTGGCTGACAACCTGGTTCGATTAGCTGACTTCGAGCCCGTTGCCGGCCCCGGGCTCCTGAACGGGACAGCCGGCACGGCCCTCACCCTGCACACTGCCGCGCACGCTGTCGCGCCGCGCTCTGGGTGGGATGCGTGTCTACTGATCGACTGACACCCGGAGCAACGGAAGAAGAAAGCGGAACCGAAGGCGCCTCACTCGTCGACAGGGATGTCGAGCATGCCGTTCTGAAGCTGTTGACCGGGATACCGCTGAACGAGGCCGCCGGAGACGAGCGCATGAAGCCAGCGGAACTGGCTGAGGCCGCCGCCATCTACCAGCGGTCCGGACGACAGGCCCTTCACCAACAGGTCGCCTCCGACTGATGGCAGATCTACATCGAGTTCACCGACTGGCACGCCGCCGAACAGGCCGCTGCCCGTTACATCGCGCCACTACTCCATCGTGCCGGAAACTGCGGCATCGTCGCTGCATGGTGGTTCATGCGGAAATATCCCTGCTGGAGGATTCGCCTCCGACCAGGACCAACCGGAACTGTGATGAAGGCAAGCACCGCGGCCGCCCTCGATGAGCTCGTCACCGAGGGCAGGATCGCCCGATGGTGGACAGGAACATACGAGGCAGAGACAGCGGCTTTCGGCGGCGGGGTCGGCATCGACATCGCCCACAGGCTGTTCTGCGCTGACAGCAACTCCATCATGAATTTGAGCCGTAATCCCGACGCCGAGCTCGGCCGACGTGAACTATCGCTGCTCCTGAGCACCTGTTTGCTGCGCGCAGCGGGCTTGGAATGGTACGAACAAGGCGACGTCTGGCACCGGGTCACTCTGGAACGACCCCTGCCCGCCGACGTCCCCACCTCGAAGCTGACGGCGATGATCAGCGACCTCAAACGGTTGATGCTCGTCGACACGACTCCGGACGGGCCGCTGCTGCACGCAGACGGTCCTCTCGCCTATGCGGCGGGCTGGGCCGATACCTTCCCGGCAAGCCGGGAAGAGCCTCGGCAGCGCAGCTCGTACGGGCACGCTGGAGCGGGGCCTCCGAGACGTGGCAAGCTACCTGACGATCTTTCACTGGAACCGCCTCGGATTGCCAAGCCGAACACAGAGCACGCTGGCCTGGGCGGCGCGTGCCGCCATCCTGGGCCCGCCCACCGGAGCGACCAAGCCCCTGCCAGCGATGCGACGTATCGGGACAACGATGCAGCGGGGGCGGCCGACATTGACGGTCGATGGCGACGCGGAACGCGCCGTGGCCCGTTTTCCTCTTGTCGAGCAGCACCGATTTCGTTGCACAGACCTCGAAGCTCGGGTGCGCAGCGTACGCGAGTGCGCGGAGTCCTGCCACGAGCCGACCGACCCCCACGACCGAATCAATCTCGCTTGCACGGTGTGGAACCTGTCGGCGTTGATTGCGGCCGACTGCGGTGTTCCCGACCTCGCAGTTGACCTGTGCCGACGCCAGTTCCTCATATTCTAGGCCGCACTGCCGCTATCTGGCAGCGTGATCATAGCCGCGCTACAGCCGCTGGTGAACCTGACCCGTCTTACCCGCCGGGCCGGAAATCCCGGCGGTGCCCACCACGAGCTGAACGAGATCGAACGGGCAGCCCGCACAGGCAGCGACGCCCTGATCAACGGCGAGCGCATCTCCTTCCGCGGATTCATCACGGCGGATAGCGAGTACCAAAAAGCCGCTCAATGGATGCGCGCCGTTATGCTCGACGATGGCACCCGAAACCTGGTGGCCGCCGGCCGCTGGGAAGAAGCAGCAGCGCACGCAGCACGATACGACGATGCCCAGGAAATGCTCCGCGAATCCCGCCAGGAACGCATCATCGCCCACGTCCGCAGCGGGCACACCGATCCGGCACTAGCCTCAATGCCG
>NZ_CDWTMO010000134.1:0-11744 GCF_977946435.1 Frankia sp. CgKIO3
GGGCGGGACTCAGTAGGGCCAGGTCCAGTTCCGGATCTCCGGGGCGTCCTCGCCGTGGTCCCGGGTGTAGGTCCGGGCCGCGAGCCGCGCGTCGACCATCTGCTGCCGGACGTGCGCAGCGCGGGCGCCCAGGCTCGGTACCCGGTCGATGACGTCCGCCACCAGGTGGAACCGGTCGAGGTTGTTCAGCATGACCATGTCGAACGGGGTGGTAGTCGTCCCCTCCTCGATGTAGCCACGGACATGCAGGTTGTGATGGTTGTGCCGCCGGTAGGTCAGCCGGTGGATCAGCCAGGGATAGCCGTGGTAGGCGAAGATGACCGGCCGGTCGGTGGTGAACAGCGCGTCGAAGCGGGCGTGCGAGATGCCGTGCGGATGTTCCGCCTCGTCCTGCAGGGACATCAGGTCGACGACGTTGACGACGCGCACCTTCAGGTCGGGGAAGTGCTGGCGCAGGATGTCCACCGCGGCGAGGGTCTCCAGGGTCGGGATGTCCCCGGCGCAGGCCATCACCACATCCGGCAGCCCGTCGCCGGGCGCGTCGTGGTCGTTGCTGGCCCAATCCCAGATGCCCAGGCCACGGGTGCAGTGGGCGATCGCCGCCGGCATCGACAGGTAGTTCAGCGCCGGCTGCTTGCCGGCCACGATCACGTTGATGTAGTGCCGGCTGCGCAGGCAGTGGTTGCCGACGGAGAGCAGGGTGTTCGCGTCCGGGGGCAGGTACACCCGGACGACCTCGGCCTTCTTGTTCACGACGTGATCGATGAACCCGGGGTCCTGATGGGAGAAGCCGTTGTGGTCCTGCCGCCACACGTGGCTGGTCAGCAGGTAGTTCAACGAGGCGATCGGGCGCCGCCACGGGATGTGCCGGGTGGTCTTCAGCCATTTCGCGTGCTGGTTGACCATCGAGTCGACGATGTGGATGAACGCCTCGTAGCAGGAGAAGAGCCCGTGCCGGCCGGTGAGCAGATAGCCCTCCAGCCAGCCCTGGCACAGATGCTCGGAAAGCACCTCCATGACCCGGCCGTCCACGGCCAGGTGCTCGTCCGTCGGTTCCGTCCCGGCGTTCCAGGCGCGGTCGGTCACCTCGAAGAGCGCAGCCAGCCGATTGGAGGCGGTCTCGTCCGGGCCCATCACCCGGAAGGTGCTCGGATTGGCGGCCATCACGTCCCGTAGGAACGCGCCCAGGACCCGGGTCGGCTCGGCAAGGGTGGTCCCGGGGGCGGTGACGTCGACCGCGTAGTCGCGGAAGTCAGGAAGGGTCAGATCACGCAGCAGCTCGCCCCCGTTGGCATGCGGGTTCGCGCTCATCCTCCGGGGACCGCGAGGGGCGAGCGCGGCGAGTTCGGGCCGCAGGGCTCCGCCGGCATCGAAGAGCTCCTCCGGCCGGTAGGAGCGCAGCCACGCCTCCAGCTGGGCCAGGTGCCCGGGGTTGTCGTGCAGCTGCGCGACGGGCACCTGGTGGGACCGCCACGTGCCCTCGACCGGCAGGCCATCGACGACGGCCGGCCCGGTCCACCCCTTGGGGGTCCGCAGCACGATCATCGGCCAGGTGGGGCGCTCGGTGCGGCCGTGGCGGCGGGCCCGGTCCTGGATCTCGTGGATCTCGTCGACGGCGGCGTCCAGGACGCCCGCCATCCGCTGGTGCACCGCGGCCGGGTCGTCCCCGGCCACGAAGTACGGATGGTAACCGTAGCCACGCAGGAGCGCGGTCAGCTCCTGCTCGGGGATGCGGGCCAGGATCGTCGGATTGGCGATCTTGTAACCGTTGAGGTGCAGGACCGGCAGCACCGCGCCGTCGCGACCCGGGTCGAGGAACTTGTTGGAGTGCCAGCTCGCCGCGAGCGGGCCCGTCTCGGCCTCCCCGTCCCCCACGACGGCGCAGACCACCAGGTCGGGATTGTCGAAGGCCGCGCCGTAGGCGTGGGTCAGCGCGTAACCGAGCTCGCCGCCCTCATGGATGGACCCGGGAATCTCCGGCGCGACGTGGCTGGGGATTCCGCCGGGGAAGGAAAACTGCCGGAACAGCCGCCGCATCCCCGCCGCATCCCGGCCGATCGAGGGGTAGACCTCGCTGTAGGTGCCTTCCAGGTAGGCGTTCGCCACGATGCCGGGACCGCCGTGACCCGGACCGATGATGTAGATGGCGTTCAGGTCCTTTGCCCGGATCACGCGGTTCAAGTGGGCGTAGATGAGGTTCAGGCCGGGAGTCGTGCCCCAGTGCCCGAGCAGGCGCGGTTTGACGTGCTCCGGACGCAGCGGCTCGGTGAGCAGGGGATTGTCGAGCAGGTAGATCTGCCCGACGGACAGATAGTGCGCCGCTCGCCAGTAGGCGTGGATGAGATCGAGCTCCGCCGGGGACAACGGCCCCGCGGCCGGATCCGCGCCGCTCCGCTCGGCGTCGACGACGCTCGTCATCGGCTGTCCTCTTTCTCTTTCTCCCGACAAATCAATGGGCCTCTTTCTCCCGACAAATCAATGGGCGGCCGGCGGCGGGGAGGCCCGGCGCTCAGCCCTCTCCCACCAGCGGGCTGGAGGCGACCTCGGTGCCGTCGTCCAGCGTCGAGATCCGGAAGTCGGCGAACACGTTGGGCGCCACCCGGAGCAGCTCCCGCAGGGCGGCGACGGCAAGCCCGCGGATCTCCACGTCGGCATGCTCGCTCGCCCGCATCCCGATGAAGTGCCGCCACGCCCGGTAGTTCCCGGTGACCACGATCCGGGTCTCGGTCGCGTTCATCAGCACCGACCGGGCCGCCTGGCGCGCCTGCTTGCGCCGTGAGGTGGGCGCGGAAACGTCGGCGAACCGCTTCTCCAGACCTTCCAGCAGACGCCCGTAGGCCTCCAGCGAGGCCGCCGCGGCCTGTTGGAACAGGGCGTGCAGCTCCGGATCGGCTGCGATGACCTCCGGTTCCACCACGGCGGCGTCCCGCTCGGGGACGTAACGCTGGGAGAGCTGGCTGTAGGAGAAGTGCCGGTGCCGAACCAGCTCATGGGTGAGGCTGCGCGACACCCCGGTGAGATAGAGCGATATGGTCCCGTGCTCGAGCACGGACAGATGCCCGACGTCGAGAATGTGCCGCAGGTAGCCGGCGTTGGTCGCGGTCGCCGGATTCGGCTTGTTCCAGCTCTGGTAGCAGGCCCGCCCGGCGAACTCGGCGAGGGCCTGACCGCCGTCGGCGTCGGTGCTCCAGGCCACGTCGTCCGGGGGGATGAACTCGGTCTTGGCGATCACTTGGACCCGAAGCCGCACGGACGTCGGCCCGGACGCCGGTTCGGGCGTCGGCTGCGACACTGCCACCTCCATCATCTGGGCACGGGACCCGTTGCCCGGTCGCTGGCGGACTCCTCCCACGGTAGACGGCGCCCGTCCGCCGGGATACGGGGACCTCACCCGGCGGCGGCATGCACCCGGACGCCAGGCCTGCAATCACCCGACCGGGCCAGCAATCGCCCAACCGGGATCGTGTCGGCATCCACTTACCCGTCCGGTTACCCGATCGACGCGCGGGGATTGGCAGTCACAACCCGCGTGGTACACCGGAGGTGGACGCCTCGTCAGTCCCCAGCGACGAGGAGTCGCAGTGCCCGCCCTCACGGCGTGGCATGGCGCGGCCGGGGATCTCCGCCCCCGTCAATCCCCGGCCGCCCGGCCACGTCACGACGGGCAGCCTCCCGGCGATGGCGCGGCGGCACGCCCGCCGGTCAGCCCGCGGCCGGGGTCCAGGCCGCTGGATCCGCCGCGGACTGGTCCCCGGTGGCCATGTTCTTCACCTCGTGCGCCCGGCCATCGTCGAAGGGCGGGAACCAGACGAATCCGATGCCCTTGCGGGAGGCGTAGCGGACCTGCTTGGCCACCTTGTCCGGCTGGTGGTAGGTCTCCACCCGCAGCCCCCGGGTGCGCAGCTCGGCGGCCGTCGCGAGGGCGGCGGCACGGCGCGGCGCGGAGGGGATCACGACTAGCACGTCGGCGGGGCTGGACGGCCCGGTGGTGAGCAGGCCCTCGGCCAAGAGCTTGGCGAAGATGCGGGTGAGGCCGATCGAGATCCCGACGCCGGGGAGGTTGCGGCGGATGAAGGAGCCGGCAAGGTTGTCGTACCGCCCCCCCGAGCAGATGCTGCCGAAGTCCGGCCAGTCAACGAACTTCGCCTCGTAGACGGTCCCGGTGTAGTAATCGAGACCGCGGGCGATCGAGAGGTCCGCGACCACGCCGCCGGCGGGCAGGTCGGCGAGATCGCCGAGATCATCGAGAACCGCGGCGAGCTCGTCGAGCCCCTCGGAGAGCAGGTCCGACTTCACCCCGAGCCGGCGTACCTCCTCGACGACGCCGGGATCGGAGCCCCGGATGCCCGTGAGCTCCAGGCAGGCGCACACCTGGTCCGGGTCGAGCCCGACCGCGGTGGTCAGCAGCCCCTCCACTCCCGCGAGGCCGATCTTGTCGAGCTTGTCAGCGACCCGGATGACGGCCAGCGGATCGCCGATGCCCAGGCCCTCGTAGAAGCCCTGGAGCACCTTGCGATTGTTAATGTTGAGGGTCCAGGGCGGAACGCCGAGGGTGCCCAGGACCTCATGCACGATGCGGGGAAGCTCCGCGTCGAAGTGCAGGGGCACCTGATCAACATTGATCACGTCGATGTCGCACTGGGTGAACTCGCGGAAGCGGCCCTCCTGCGGACGCTCCCCCCGCCACACCCGCTGGATCTGGTAGCGCTTGAACGGGAACACGAGGTCGTTGAAGTGGGCGGCCACGTACCGCGCGAAGGGCACCGTGAGGTCGAAGTGCAGGCCGAGGCGGGCGCTGTCGTCGTCGGCGTCGGCCTGCAGGCGGCGCAGCGTATAGACCTCCTGGGAGGTCTCCCCCTTCGCGGTCAGCACCTCGAGCGCCTCGACCGAGGGGGTCTCCACCGAGCAGAAGCCGTACCGCTCGAACGTCGCCCGGATGGTGTCGAGCCAGCGCTGCTCGACGAGACGGATCTCGGGCAGCCACTCGGGAAACCCGCTCACGGACAGGGGACGGACGATCGGCGCGTCACTCATCGCCGCGGAATCTCCTCATCATCTCGAACGGACGGGCACCTGCCACCCCGGGCACGGTCAACCGCGAAGCCGGGTGGCAGTCACCGATGTCGAGCGAGGAGACGCATGAGCGACAGCCTATCGCGTGGGGCTCGTTGCCCTCACGGCCGGAGAGCGGTCCCACGGCGGGGATGGGGCCCGTTCCACCGGGCCCCATCCCCGCCGATCACATCGGGTGCCCCGCGCGCGCCTCGACCTCCGCGAGCCGCGCACCCACCTCGCCGCGCTGCTCGGCCGGCGCCGGCGGCGGTCCGTCCCTCCGGTGCCGCTGCTCCGGCAACGAGCTCGGGATGATGCCGGTCGGCCGGCCGGGGGCCAGGTAGACCCATCCGGCCTGGCGCCACTGGTCGGCGTCGAGCGCGTGCCGGGCGTCCACCATGACCTTGCGCCGGACCACGGCCCCGAGCCGGGCCGGGTCCAGGTCGGCGAACTGGCGCCACTCGGTGAGTAGGACCAGCGCATCGGCCCCCTCGACCACGGCCTCGACGGAGTCGCTGTAGGCGAGGCCGGGCAGGGCCCGCCGGGCGTTGTGCGTCGCGACCGGATCCACGACCGTCACCTCGGCGCCGGTCCCGGCCAGCAGCCCCGCGACCGCGAGCGCCGGGGAGTCCCGCACGTCGTCGGAGTTGGGCTTGAACGCGGCGCCCAGCACGACGAGGCGCCGGCCGGCCAGCGTGCCGTCCAGGGCCGCGGTGACCAGGTCCACCACGCGGTCCCGGCGGCGATTGTTGATCTCGTCGATCTCGCGCAGGAAACGCAGCGCCGCACCGACCCCGAGCTCGTCCGCGCGGGCCTGGAAGGCCCGGATGTCCTTAGGTAGGCAGCCGCCCCCGAACCCCACCCCCGGACGCAGGAAGTTCCCGCCGATGCGCACGTCGTGGGACAGCGCCTCGGCCAGCGTCAGGACATCGGCATCGACCGCCTCGCACACCTCCGCCATCGCGTTGATGAAGGAGATCTTCGTCGCGAGAAAGGAGTTGGCCGCCGTCTTCACCAGCTCGGCCGTCGCGTAGTCCGTCACGATGACCGGCACCCCCTGGGCGATCACCGGCGCGAAGGCCGCCCGCAGCGCTCCTTCCGCAGCCGGGGAGGCGACACCGAAGACGAGCCGGTCCGGTCGCAGGGTGTCGGCCACCGCGAAGCCCTCCCGGAGGAACTCCGGGTTCCAGGCCAGCTGGACGCCAGCAAGATCGCTGGAGATGTCGGCGGGTTCGTCCACCTCGTCATGGCCCAGCCCGTCATGGCCCACCTCGACGCGGCCCAACCCGCCGGCCCCCGCCACGCCGAGCGCCGTCTCGTCCGCGGCCGGGCGGTTCGCCGGGGCGAGCTGCGCGATTGTCCGGGCTAGCCCCGCAGCCGTGCCGGCCGGCACCGTCGACTTGCCGACCACGAGGCACGGCCGGGTCAGCAGCGGCGCGAGGCGCTCGATGGCGGCGTGCAAGTGGCCCAGGTCCGCCCCGTAACCGTCGACACGCTGGGGGGTGCCCACACAGACGAAGTGCACGTCGCCGAACTCGGCGATCTCCTCGAAGGAGGTGGTGAAACGCAGCCGTCCGGTCCGGAGGTTCGCGCGCAGGAGGTCAGCGAGGTCGGGCTCGAAGAACGGGATCTCCCCCGCGGACAACCGCTCGATCTTCGAATGGTCGACGTCCACGGCGAGCACCTCGAAGCCGAGCTCCGCCATGCACACCGCGTGGGTGGCCCCCAGATACCCGGTGCCGATGACGGTCAGGCGTGGGCGAGGCCCGGTTCCGGGCCCCGCCGCATCATCAAGGCTGTCCGACGAGCTCATCAGACTCCTCCTCACTCATCGTCGTACCCCCCTGGATTGAGACGCTGAAACTCCCAGGCATCCCGGCACATGTCCGCGACATCCCGGCGGGCTGACCAGCCGAGCGCCGTACGGGCGAGCGCCGCGTCGGCGACCAGTGCGGCGACGTCCCCCGGCCGCCTCGCCACGACGCGGCTGGGGAGATCACGAGCGCAGGCCGCGGAGAAGGCCGCGAGCAGTTCCCGCACGGAGGTGCCAGCGCCGGTCCCGAGGTTGATGACCCGATGTCCCGCCTGGTCATCAAGATGATCGAGAGCGAGTCGATGGCCCTCCGCCAGGTCGACCACGTGGATGTAGTCGCGTACGCCCGTGCCGTCGGACGTGGGGTAGTCGTCGCCGAAGATAGACAGCTCCGGGCGCCGGCCGACCGCCACCTGGGCCAGGTAGGGCATGACGTTATTCGGTACCCCACGGGGGTCCTCGCCGAGCAGGCCCGACTCGTGCGCCCCGGTGGGGTTGAAGTATCGCAGGGACGTCACGTGCCAGGACGGATCCCGGGCGCAGAGGTCGGCGAGGATCTGCTCGCACATCCACTTGGTGCGCGCGTAGGGATTGGTCGGGCGGGCCGGCGTGTCCTCGGCGATCGGTACCTTGGCCGCCGCTCCGTAGATTGCGCACGAGGACGAGAAGACCAGCCGGCGCACGCCGTGCTCCGCCATCACGGAGACCAGGCCCAACGTCGCGTTGACGTTCGTGTCGTAGTACTCCAGCGGGATGTCGACCGACTCGCCGACGGCCTTGAGAGCGGCGAAGTGAATAACGGAATCGATCTTCCATCGGCGGAACACGTCACCGAGCGCCGCCCGGTCACGGACATCGAGCCGCACGAAGTCGATGTCGCCGTCCACCACCTTACGCAGCCTGCCCAGCACCCGTGGTGAGCTGTTGGCGAAGTTGTCCACTCCCATTACCCGATGACCCGCGGCGAGCAGGTCCACCCAAGTATGGGAGCCGATGAACCCCGTCGCCCCGGTCACCAGGACCGTCTCGGCTCGACTCGTCGACGTCATAGCTCGGTTATCCACTTCTTCGTGATCAACTGAAACAACTCGCCACAGGTGCTCCATTCCGGCCCGGAACAACCGATCCCGGCAGCGGGATCAACCCGACGACGGCTAGGATCCGTACCTGGGATCGGCGCCACGACCACGCCCGTCGCGCCGGTGCCCTTCGGCTGGACCGCGCGGTCCCGGCCGTTCGGGCAGCGAACACCGCGATGGGCACGGGCCCGCACTGGGCGGCGAACATCAGGCACAGCAGAACATAATCCCCAGATTGGTGCATCGCCGACCTGGTAGCGGCCTCGGCGATCCCGGGGACGACGGCGATCCCGGTGAACCAGGCGATCGGCGCGAGCAGGAGCCCCGGTCCGGTCACAGCGCCAGCGTCGGGTAGTGCACGGCCGGTGGCAAGAACCGCGCGCACGGCACCCGGGGCCGGCGGTCCACGTCCCGGAAGAAGATGCCCGGGAAGAAGATATGTCCGGGAGGTGGCGGGGCCACGGGAACTCTCGGGTCACCATTGCCGCGGACATCCCGGGCCGGTCGCCGTTCGCCCACGCATCGGCGGCGAAGGCCCCGTCTCGACCTGAGCGCGCACGGCAGGTACGTGGCGCTGACATCCTCGGCGGGTTGCGGACCAATGCCACCGATCTCACGTAACACGGCGGTGCACACGGCGTGGTGCCGGCCATCGCGAGCCCTCCCCCCGCAAACAGAAAGCCACGTCCCCGGAAAGCTCGGTATCCGGGGGGACACCTTGACGCCGGTCAAGCGACCTGACGGCTCTCCGCGAGCTGGCCGGCGAACCAGGAGATCGTCCGGGTGAGCCCGTCATGCAGGCTCGTCTTCGGTTCCCAGCCCAGGAGGGTCCGGGCGAGGGTGATGTCGGGTTGGCGTACCGAAGGGTCGTCCTGGGGCCGCGGGACGAAGGTGATCGGCGCCGTCGATCCGCACAGGTCACGGACGAGCACCGCGGTGTCGAGGATCGACATCTCGTGCGGGTTCCCAATGTTCACGGGCCCGGGCAGGTCCGAGTGCAGAAGTCGGACGATGCCGTCGATCAGGTCGTCGACATAACAGATGGACCGGGTCTGGGTTCCGTCACCGGCGACCGTGATGGGCTCGCCCCGCAGCGTCTGGGAGATGAAGGCCGGAATGGCGCGACCGTCGTCGACCCGCATCCGCGGGCCGTAGGTGTTGAAGATGCGAACAATACCGGTGTCGACGCCGTGCTTGCGCCGATAGGCCATGGCCACCGCCTCGGAGAAGCGCTTGGCCTCGTCGTACACACTGCGTGGGCCGACCGGGTTCACGTTGCCCCAGTAGCCTTCCGGCTGGGGATTTACCTGTGGATCGCCGTAGGACTCCGAGGTCGAGGCGAGCAGGAACCGAGCATTCTTCTGTCGCGCCAGGCCAAGGGCGTGGAAGGTACCGAGCGAACCGACCTTGAGTGTCTCGATCGGCAGCTCGTAGTAATCCACCGGAGATGCCGGGGATGCAAAGTGCAACACGACGTCGACCGGACCGGAAACATAAATAAAATCATTCACATCCCGGTTGACCAGGCGGAAACGTGGATCGGCGAGCAGATGCTCCACGTTCTCCGGCCGGCCGGTGAGGAAGTTGTCGAAACAGATGACCTCGTAGCCGCCGCCCAGTAGGCGTTCACAGAGATGACTGCCCAGAAAACCGGCGCCGCCGGTCACTATCGCACGCACGTCGTGTGCTCCCGGATCTGGAATACAGAGGACCCCGGAGAGTGCCCGTCGATCGCTGTCCGGAGTCCGGCGACGACGGGCGGCCTCCCTTGAGCCATGCGAAGGAGGCGGCGCATCGGATCAGATCGCGCCGCGAGGCCAGGTTGGAGGATCGGGGGAAAGGGGCATCAAATTGATCGGAGATCAGGAGATCAGTGACTGCTCACCCGCCGGGGGCGCTCAGCATGGACGCTGCTGGACCCGTCTCGAATGGCAACAGGATACGAACACCACACTACCCCCCAGTAGTCTGATGGCCGACAACGCCGACTCTCTGCGGCATCGTACACAGGTCATCGACGCGTTAGTACGCGGCCCCGGCTCAGTCTCCCTCCTCGCCGCGGTCAATACGATATAATTTCCTGTCACCGAGGGTGCCCGGCTCCCTCCGGGAGATGTCAATAGCCGTGCCGGATCCACCTGCATTGGATGAGCAATCCACCGCCAGGGGACGGGGCACGGTCACCCGCGGAAGTGCCGCTCGAGGGCGATCGCGTGACGCATCGCGGCGCGTCCCCGGCGGGTGTCCCCGGCATCTCCATAGGAGACCGCGAGCCGGTACCAGCGACGCCATTCGCCCGGCGCCGCCTCCGCCCGACGCTGGGCGAACGCGGCGTCGGCCGATGCGCGGTCGATCCGGCCCGACGGCCGGCGCACGAAAACCGGCTCGTCGGCTCGGGCGCCGGGGTCGGGGTCGAAGCCGCGGGCGGTGCCAGGCTCGACGTCAGCCGTCGCATCCGCGGCTACGTCGAACATCCGGGCAAGCCGCTCGGTATCGCGGCCGAAACGCAGCTCACGCAGGATGACGACGGCGCCGATCAGCGGAAGCAGCACGACACCGAGACCGAGTCCACGGGCCGCCCAGCGATCGTCGCCGAGCAACTGGATTCCCCTCCACCCGATCAGCCCGAGGTAGAAGCCACACGCCGCGACGAGCACGGCCACCAGCCACCGGGCCCTCACCTAGACGCCCCGCCCGATGCCGACGCCACCGGACCGTCCGGATCCAGCCGGATCCGCGCCCCGGGCGCCGCCAAGGTCGCCACAACCAGCCGTCCCGACTCCCGAAGACAACCGAAGAGCGCCACATACAGGGGTCGCGTCGCCGGCAACGGGACTCCGCCGTCGATCTCGTAACGGGTGTTGGTCACCTTACGCACCTGTGCCTGTGAATCATCCGCGCCGACCGGCGGAGCGTCCACCCGCCAGGCGAGCATCATCTCCGTGCAGCCCGCGGGCCAGGTCCACCGTAGCCGGTCGTGCTCCAGCCGCAGGTCCGAAGCGGCGGAAAGCTCGTCGACTGCGGTGCGCGGCGCCGACGGCCGGTCCGGTGCGGCCTCCGGACGCCCGGAGGTCGTCGGCGGCGATGCCCACGGGGACGGGGAGGGGAGCACCCTGTGCTCCCGGGCGAGGGCGGTGACCACCCCCCTCGCCCGGGCGGCGTCAAGCCCGTCCGCCTCCGCCTCGGCGACCAGCGCCGCGGCCTCCACGGGGAGCAGCACGTCCTCCACAAGAACGGCCGCGGCCACCCGCGGGCGCAACCGCTCGGTCGTCGTCACGGCGAGCGCATCGAGGTAGGCGTCCGGCTCGCCGTCGACCAGCAGCGCACCGACCGCGGCCAGGAGATCGTCGAGCAGTGCCCGCCGGCGGTCCGGCCGACGGGCCCGGTTGCGGACGAGCGCCGCATCACGCACCGCTCGGATCTCCGCCCGGCCGGTGCCGGGCCGCACGCCGATCAGGTCGAACAGGCTCCGGGGCGGGGTGCTTCCGGTGATCCGGCCCAGTTCATCGAGATCTGCGCGGACCTGGCCGAGTACCTCGGCGGGGATCGCGCCGGCCGAGGCCTCCGTGGCGGAGCTCCGCGATCCGGCAGGCAGGGCCCGATGACGCCGGATCCGCAGCGTGAACGCGGGGTCGTCGATCCCCTGGGATGCCGCCAGCGCCCGCAAACCGACGATCTTGTCCTCCGGGAGTCCACCGAACCGGGCGACGAGTCGCCCGACCGCGGCGTCCAGGGAGGCGAATCGTTCGTCGTCCCGGGCGGCGCGGGCGGCGGCGACCCGATCCCGCAGCTCTAGGCTT
>NZ_CDWTMO010000135.1:0-3280 GCF_977946435.1 Frankia sp. CgKIO3
TCCTTGGGGCTGCCCTCGTCGACTTCA
Organism: Frankia sp. CgKIO3; assembly: GCF_977946435.1. NCBI lineage: Bacteria > Bacillati > Actinomycetota > Actinomycetes > Frankiales > Frankiaceae > Frankia > Frankia sp. CgKIO3. Next base: position 28 of record NZ_CDWTMO010000135.1, read on the forward strand.
CCAGTGGAATGACCCTCGGAACGGCCGGTAACACGCATGCGATCGATCTCGAGATCGCCGCGGCCGGAAACACCGAGGTCATCCGGGCGAAGATTCGGACGATGGAGAGTCTCGGGCTTCAGGACACCATCGAGGACATCCTGATCACGCTGGGTCGCCAGTATCACCTGATCCGGTTGTTGCAGAGCCATTCCGGCCGTGGCCTGTTCCTCTATCTGGTGCTCGACAAGTCGCGCGCGAACCTCGCGCTGGCCCGTCATCGGCTGCGCGCCGTCGAGTCGCAGCTCGACGTCTGAGTGCTTCCGGCGCCCGATCAGGCGGCGCGTCCTCGCCACGGGCCTGGTGCCGGCGCGCCGGTGACCGGACGACGGTGATAGGGATATGACGTGAATATGAGCGTGCCGACGCTGCGGATCCGTGGCGGCGTGCTGGTCGGTCCGACGGATGTCCGTGACGAGGTCTGGGTCGTCGACGGCCGGATCACCTTCTCCGCCCCCACCGGTGCGGCGGCCCGGGACGTACGGACGGTCTCCGGATGGGTGTTGCCCGGTCTCGTCGACGCTCACTGCCATGTCGGCCTCGCCGCGCACGGCGCCGTCGACAGGCCCACCACCGAGCAGCAGATCATCACCGACCGGGCGGCGGGCGCGCTGCTGCTGCGCGACGCCGGCTCCCCGGCCGACACCCGGTGGATCGACGCCCGTGACGACCTGCCCCGGCTGGTACGGGCCGGCCGGCACATCGCCCGGCCCCGGCGGTACCTCCGCAACTACGCGGCGGAGGTCGAGCCGGCCGACCTCGTCGCCGAGGTCCTCGCGCAGGCCGACCGGGGCGACGGGTGGGTGAAGCTCGTCGGCGACTGGATCGGCCGCGGGCTGGGCGACCTGGCGTCGTGCTGGCCCGCGGACGTGGCGAAGGCCGCGATCGACGCGGCGCACGCCGCCGGAGCCCGAGTCACCGCCCACTGCTTCGCCGAGGACTCCCTCGCGGATCTCGTCGAGGCGGGGATCGACTGCATCGAGCACGCCACCGGTCTCACCGAGCACACGATCCCGCTGTTCGCCGAGCGGGGGGTCGCCATCGTGCCAACCCTGGTGAACATCTCGACCTTCGAGGACATCGCCGCGGGCGCCGAGGCGAAGTTCCCCGCCTATGCCCGGCACATGCGCGCCCTGCACGCCCGGCGCCATGACACCGTGCGGGCGGCCTACGATGCCGGCATCCCGATCTTCGTCGGTACCGACGCCGGGGGAAGCCTCCCGCACGGGCTGGTCGCCGCGGAGGTGGCCGAGCTCCGCCTGGCCGGGCTGCCGGCGGCGGCCGCGCTCGACGCGGCGACCTGGGGGGCCCGCTCCTGGCTCGGTTATCCGGGCCTGTCCGAGGGCGCCTGGGCCGATCTGGTGGTGTATCCGAGCGACCCGCGGGCCGACGTCGCGGTGCTCGGCGCCCCGGACCTCATCGTCCTGCGCGGACGGCCGGTCTCTCCCTGAACGTCCCTGCGTCCCCCCGGGTACGCGGCCGGTCAGCGGGGAGCATCGAGGACCTGCCGGACCTTGTCCAGCAGGGTGCGTTCGGAGAAAGGTTTGGTCAACAGCGATACCCCCGGGTCCAGCTTTCCCTGCGCGGTGAGGACGGGATCGGCGTAGCCCGACATGTAGAGCACCCGGATGCCGGGTTGCTGGGCCCGGATGCGGTTCGCGAGTTCCCTGCCCTGCATGCGCGGCATGATGACGTCCGTGAGCAGCAGGTGGATGTCGCCCCGGTGCTCGATCGCGATCGAGCACGCGTCGGGGGCGGTGGAAGCCGCCAGCACCTCGTAGCCGTTGCGGCTCAGGATCCGCCGGGCGACCTCGAGCAACGCGGCGTCGTCCTCGGCGATTAGAATCGTCCCGCCGTGCCGGGCGGGCTCGGAGTCCGCCGGTCGTTGTCCGGCCGGGTCCTGCGACAGGTTCCGCATAAAATCACCGCAGTAGGTAATTTGCCGGTGGCATTTAGTGATCGGAGGAACCGTAGCATCGCTTTCGGTGGGTCGCCACCGCGCCGGCCAGGCCGTGTCAGCCCGAAGGCCGTGTCAGCCTGGCCAGGTTGTGGAGGTCACGGCTTGGCGCAGGATCTCGGTGAACGGCCGCGGGTCGAAGCCGGCCGCGTCGAGCCAGGAACCGGAATAGTACGTGTCGGCGTACCGTTCGCCGCCGTCGCAGATCAGGGTGACCACGCTGCCGCGGTGACCAGAGGACACCAGTTCGCAGGCGAGCCGCACCGCGCCCCAGAGGTTCGTCCCGGTGGAGGCACCCGTCCGGCGGCCCGTCAGCGTCTCCAGGAACAACATGGCCGCGACGGACGCCGCGTCGGGCACGGTGATCATCCGGTCGACGACGTCGGGGAGGAAGCTCGGCTCCACCTGTGGGCGGCCGATGCCCTCGATGCGGGAGTGCCCGCCGGTGGCGTGCGGGTCGCCGGTGGACCAGGCGCGGTGGAACGCCGAGCCCTCGGGATCGACGACGCACAGCGCGCAGTTGTGCTGCCGGTACCGCAGATAACGCCCGATCGTGGCGCTGGTGCCCCCGGTGCCGGCGCCGACGACGATCCAGGTGGGGATGGGATGGCGCTCCAACGCCATCTGATTGAAGATCGATTCGGCGATGTTGTTGTTGCCGCGCCAGTCCGTCGCTCGTTCCGCGTAGGTGAACTGGTCCATGTAGTGACCGTTCGTGGCCTCGGCCAGCCGCCTGGCCTCCGCGTACACCGTGGTGGCGTCCGCCACCAGATGGCAGCGACCCCGCTCACGTTCGATCAGGGCGATCTTCTGAGCGCTGGTCGAGGCGGGCATGACGGCGATGAAGGGGAGTCCGAGCATGCGGGCGAAGTAGGCCTCCGAGACCGCCGTCGACCCGGAGGACGCCTCGACGATCGTCGTCCCCTCCCGGATCCAGCCGTTGCACAGCCCGTAGAGGAACAGCGACCGGGCCAGGCGGTGTTTCAACGAGCCGGTGGGATGCGTCGACTCGTCCTTCAGATAGATGTCCACGCCCCGTTCCGCCGGCCACAGGTGCAGGGGGAACAGGTGGGTGTCCGCCGATCTGTTGGTGTCGGCCTCGACTCGGCGAATGGCCTCCCGAGTCCATCGGACGTCCTGTCTGGCGGGTGCATCACTCATGCCCTTCCCGTTCCCCGGATCATGCTTGGATGAAGATCTTTGTTCTTTCCGCCCGCCTTCGTCGATTCGTCGATCTGTGAGCTGTTTATCTCTTAT
>NZ_CDWTMO010000135.1:3622-12031 GCF_977946435.1 Frankia sp. CgKIO3
TATGGGTTAACGGCGCTATTGCGGGCTCTGTATCCGTAAGTTACCGGTTCGATGGTCGAGATGCGCCGTCCGTGGGTCGCCCCTACCGTCAAGCCATGCCGGTTACTCAAGGTTCCGGTGCACTGCCTGCCCGTCGGATCGTGTTCGTCCATGCTCATCCCGACGACGAGACGATCGCGACCGGGGCGACGATGGCCCGCTACGCCGCCGATCCCGACACCCAGGTGGTCCTTGTCACGTGCACGCTGGGCGAGATGGGCGAGGTGCTGCTCCCCGAGCTGACCAACCTGCGGGCGGACCGCGCGGACCAGCTCGGCGGATACCGGATCGGGGAGCTGGAACGGGCGTGTGCCGAGCTCGGTGTCAGCGACTACTGCTTCCTCGGGGGCGCCGGTCGTTGGCGGGACAGCGGCATGTTGGACAGCCCCGCGAACGACGACCCGCGCTGCTTCTGGCGGGCGAACATGGACGACGCGTCCGAGGCGCTCGTGCGGATCGTGCGGGAGGTTCGGCCGCAGGTGATGGTGACCTACGACGCGATCGGGGACTACGGCCATCCCGATCACATCAGGGCGCACGACGTCACCGCCCGGGCCTTCGCCGACGCGGCCGATCCGGACTTCGCTCCCGACGCGGGTCCGACCTGGCAGGTCTCGAAGTTGTACGAGACGGCGCTGTCCCACTCCGCGGTCGAGTCCGCGGTGGACCGCATCTGGCGGTCCGACCTGGCGAAGACGGTCCCCGGGGGGATCACGATGCCCTCGGACATGCTGCTGTCGGTTCCCGATACCAAGGTCACCACGACGATCGAGGCGCCGGGCTTCTTCGCCGCGAAGATCGCGGCGATGCGGGCCCACCGCAGCCAGATGACCGTGGACGGATTCTTCTTCGCCCTGGTCGACGGGAACGGCCGGTCAGCGAAGGCCACCGAGAACTTCGTGCTGGCCCGGGGGACGGTGGGCCCGGGCTCGGGTTCCGGCGTGGAAACCGACCTGTTCGACGGAGTGGTGGCGCACTGATGTCGGAACAGGCCGCGAACGGGCCGCGAACAGATCGCGGGAGGGAATCTTGATGTACACCGGAAACATCATGTACGCCAGGGTCGGGGACCGCCTCGTCGTGCGTAATTCGGCAACGGGTCGTACCGAGCGCCACGGTGTGATACTCAAGATTCGCGGCGAGAGCGGCCGGCCACCGTTCATCGTCCGGTGGGACGACGGCCGCGAATCGTGGTACATCCCGGCGGCCTACGAATCGGTCGAGCTACGCCCCTGCCGCGACCGGCGGCCCGGCTGAGGACCTCCTCGGGGGGAGGGGTGCCGCCCACTGATCGTCGTCGGCGGGCGGCACCCGGCATCACCCCCGGATCCTACTGCCTGGAGTAGAGCTGTTTATAGCGGGCGCCCGCCTGCCGGTTCAGGTAGAGACACGCGGCGCTGAGCGGTCGGTACAGGTTCGAACCGACGTTGTTCGGGTCGCAGTTGTTGAAGTAGTACTCGTAGGCCAGCCCCTTGCCGGCATGGGCCACGAACCAGTCGTACATCCACTGGACGTAATTGGCGTTGTCGCCACCGCCGTTGTTTCCGCTGCTACTCACCACCCCCCATTCGCCGACACCGAAGAGCTTGTTGTGCGCGCGGGCGAAGTTGAACCAGTAGTTCAGCCCACCGGGGGCGTTAGCCTGGGCGTCGAACTCGGCCTTCGTCCTGGACGGCGGCCAGTGGTCGTACGCGTCGAGGCCGACCCCGTCCACCCAGGCGTCACCCGGGTACATGTCGATCGGGTTGTGGCTCGGCGGGTTCTGCGAGTAGTGAGCGTTGAGGCACCAGCACAGGATGGGGTCCGGCTCCGCGGTCGAGTTGATGGCGTCCGCGACGTGGCGCCAGCAGTTGATGTAGGCCGTGGGGTTGGTGGCGGACCACTCGTACCAGTTGCCGTTGCCCTCCCAGGCGAGCCGCAGGTAGGAGTTCTGCCGGCCGTAGGCGTTCAGGACGCGGCCGAAGGTTTTCCAGTACTCGTCGTAGGCCCCGGTGGCGCACGTCTCGTTGCTGGCGCCGATGTTCTCCGGGAAGGGTGGGATGGAGATGATCAACCGGCCGGGCCAGGTGGCGAAGGTCCGCAGCAGGTCCACCGGCTGGCTGACGTTCCCCCAGTTGTTCCGGGTGGTGTAGAGCAGGGTGAAGTCACAGGGCGCGCCGCGCCAGGTGCAGAACGACTCCAGGTTCTGCTGGTTCATCACCGGGTCGGGATAGGTGCCGGTCAGCCACCCTTTGCCCGAGCGGGGCCCGGCGTAGGACGGCGGGGCCGGCGGCGGGTTCGCTCCGGTGGTGATCTCCGCCCGGTCGAAACCGACGTTGTTGCCCCTCGAGGAGGTGCTGCGCTGCCCGGTGTTCGTCAGCGTCAGGGTGTGCGTGCCGGCGGTGAGCTTGTCCGAGCTGTAGAGCAGGGTGATGGTCGCGTTCGGCGAATAGGTGTCGACGCTGGTGGGCAGGCCGCCGTCCAGGCGAACCGTGCTGAATCCCCCGATCGGGCCCTTGGCGCCGTAGAGGTTGACCTGCGTTCCACTGAAGCGGATCGTGGCAACTCTACCGGCGGTCGCCGAGTAGTAGAAGCTGTTGTTCGGAGAGGTAATGCAGCCGCTGCACTTCGCCCACCCCGCCGAGTAGGAGACCTGGTTGGTGCCGGTGCCGATGGTGCCGTCCTCGATGATCGTCGGGGTCTGCGCACGGGCAGGTCCGGTCAACGCCCCGGTCACCAAGGCCACGGTGAGGGTGAGCAGCAGACCGCCGAGCCGGTGGCGACGTGCTCGAGTCCGCGCATGACGGCCGTTCGAATATCTCCTGGGTTGGGACGCCGTCCCGTCCCGTTGATCCTCTGTACGCATTCTCCAGTCCTGTCCTGGGTTGTGGAACGCATGTCGAGCTTGTCGATGAAAGCTGACTCAACCAGGAAGGACGCTAGATCAGTGGTTCGCGGGCATGGCCGAACGCCGTTGTCCGGAGATTCGACGCGGACTTCTCCAGGCGTGGGCGAAGACTTGTGACGTTGTCTTTCCCATCGGTTCCGGCGGAACGTGCGCAGCCGGGTTGCGCAGGTTTTTCGCCTGCGGCGGCGATGTCACCGGTTCTGGCGGTTCTTTGGGACCGGCGCAGGAAAATCGTGATCCGTTCGACCCGGCAGGCAGAGTGCCAGTGGTCAGAGCACCGACGGTCAGAGCAGGGTACCGAAGACCTGCGTCCAGTAGAAACTGGATTCGCCGCCGGTGGCCTGCCCGACGCCGATTTGGCGCAGCCGCGGGATGAGGATGTTCGCCCGGTGGCCGGGGCTGTTCATCCATCCCGTCACCACCTCGTCCGCGCTGTTCTGGCCGGCGGCGATGTTCTCGGCGACCTGGGCGTAGCGGTAGCCCAGGGCGCTCACCCGGTCGGACACCGTGCGTCCCTCCGGGCTGGTGTGCGCGAAGAAGCCACGGGTCGCCATGTCCACGCTGTGCGCCTCCGCGGCAGCGGCCAGACGGTCGTCGACGGTCAGCGGCGCGAGACCCTCCCGGGCGCGCTCGGCATTGGTGAGCGTGACGACCCGCGCGAGCACGAGGGTCAGACCGCCCTCCCCGGTACCCCGACCCGTGGAGTCGGGGTACCGGCTTGGGGCACGGCGTTGGCCCTGGTCGTGTTGGCCTTGGTCGCCGTTGCCGCCGTCGTCGACGGCGACTCCGAAGTCCCGGGCGAGACCGGCGAGGCCGTCCGCGTACCCCTGCCCCACCGCCCGGATCTTCCACGCGGGGCCGTGCCGGTAGATCTCCACCAGCGTGACCACGGTCTCGCGGGACAACGGCGGCGGCGCGAAGCGGGCGATGAGGGCATCATGATCATTATGGATGGTGACGGCGAGAGCTGGCAGCCGTCCGAAGGGCGTCGTACCGTCCTCGGGGCTGGCGGCGATCACGACACGTTCGGCGCCCGGGCGCAGCCGGCCCGGATCGACGGTCACCGCGCTGCCCGAGAGCGCCACGCCCGGTGCTCTCGACTGGTTGTAGAACACGAAGTCGCTGTCCGCGGCGACCTTGCCGTTCGCGCCGGTGACGAGCGCACAGACGTCGAAGGGACCGGCGAGCCGGACCGAGACAGGGCCGGGAGGCAACGGCCCGTTCGCGCCAGGTACCAGGTCCCTCATCCGTTTCCACCCCTGTAGCCGTGTTCGTCCGCCATCGAGCGTTCGTCCGATGGTGCCATCCCGGGCGTTCCGCGGTGTGTCCGCGTTCCGTCACCCCTGGCCAATCCGTGGGGTTGGGTGGCTTTTGCGAGGTTCGGTAGCTCTCATGGGATTCGGTGGCCGTTGTGGGGTTCGGTGGCTGTTGTGGCTGGTTTGATTGCCTTGTCGGTCTGTCCGGTCGTACCGTCACCTCGGTTGCCATGATTACGTGATCAATGGCCTGGCTGCGAATTTTCCGGTGGGCTCACGCCGCTCATCGCGATCGAGGAGGGCCGGCGACCATTGGTGGGGGGCCACTGAGGGGATGATCGAGGCGCCGTTCCGCGGTGCCCGGAGCAGGGTGGGCCGCCGTTGAACGACGTCATGGGCTACGCCCTGCTCAGCCTGGGCACGGGCGCGCTCTACGCCCTCGTGGCCTCGGGTGTGGTGGTCATCGCCCGTGGGGCCGGTGTGCTCAACCTGGCCCAGGGCGCGCTGCTGGCCTGGGCGGCCTATGCCTTCCATGGGCTGCATGCGGGGTGGGGGCTGCCGCTCGGCCTCGCGGCGCCGCTGGCCGTGCTGTCGACGACCGCCATCGGGGTCGTGTTCCACCTGCTGGTGATGCGGCGGCTGCGCGAGGCGACCTCGCTGCTGCGGCTGATGGCGACGCTCGGTCTGCTGATCATCTTGCAGTCGTCGCTGACGCTGATGTTCGCCGGTGCCGTGCGCACCTCCCCGACGGTGCTGCCGACCGGCAGGATCACGCTGTTCGACGAGCCCGTCGGCGTGTCCGTGTTTGTCCGGCTGGCCGTGGTCGCCGTGCTGGTCGCGGGGCTCTGGGCGGTGTTCCGGTTCACCACAGTGGGCCTCGCCGCGACGGTGGCGGCGGAGAACCTCCGGGCCGCCGCGACCTTCGGCTGGTCGGCGGACACCGTCGCCGCCGCGGCCTGGGGCGCCGGCAGCGCGCTGGCCGGTCTCGGCGGGGTCCTGCTCGCGCCGCTGCAGAACCCGTTGTCCTCAGCGAACCTGCTCCTGCTCATCGTCCCGGCGCTGGCGGTCGCGCTGGTCGCGCGGTTCCGCTCCTTCCCGATGGTGCTGGCGGGCGGGCTCGCCCTCGGGGTCGTCGAGGTGGAGACCCAGTTCCAGCTGGTCGCCGAGCATCCCTGGTGGCGCGGAGCCGACCGGGCCGTGCCGCTGGCGGTCATCGTCTTCTACCTCGCGATCCGCGGGCGGGGAATACCCGAACGCGGCCACCTCGCCGAACGTCATCCTGCCCTCGGCAGCGGCCGGGTGCATCCGCGCGCCCTCGCGGTCACCGTGGCGGCCACTCTGGCGGCGATCTGGTGGCTGCTGCCGGTCGACTGGGTCGACGCGAACGCCCTGTGGGCGCTGGTCATCCTGTCCGTCGTCGTGCTCGTCGGGTTCACCGGGCAGTTGTCCCTGGCGCAGCTCGCCTTCTCCGGCATCGCGGCGTTGATCGCCGGACGGCTCGTCGCGACCCGCGGCTGGCCGTTGGAAGCGGCCATGCTCGTCGGGGTCGTCGGCACGGCCGCGGTCGGACTGTTGTTCGCCCTGCCGGCGCTGCGGACCCGGGGCCTGCAGTTCGCGGTGGTGACCCTGGGCCTGGGCACCGCCGTCGACGCTCTGCTGTTCCAGCGCGGCTACCACTCCCCGGCGCCGAGGAGCGCGGACTCCATCGGTTCGCTGTTCGGCGATCTGGCCTCCCCGGAGGGCACGGTCGTCGGCCGTCAGACGTTCCTCGGCATCGAGCTGGACAAGGTTGCCAACCCCCGCGGGTTCGCGACCGTCTCCGTCCTCGCCTTCGTCCTCGTCGCGCTGGCCGTCGCCAACCTGCGACGCGGGCGCGCGGGCCGGCGGCCGATCGCGGTACGGACCAACGAGCGGGCCGCCGCCGCGCTCGGCATCAGCGTGGTCGGCGCGAAGCTCTACGCCTTCGCGCTGTCGGCGGCCATCGCCGGATTCGGCGGGGTGCTCTACGCGTTCTACGTCTACGGGGAGCGCGGGAACATCGACTACGGCGGTGGCGCCTTCGCGCCGTTCTCGTCGATCATGCTTATCGCCTACGCGGTGGTCGGCGGGGTCGGCTGGGTCAGCGGGGCGTTCGCCGGGGCGACGATGGCCGCCGGGGCGCTCGCGACCCGGCTCGGCGGCTGGGTCGGCGACCTGCTCGCCCGGCTCGGCGTGCTGCTGCGGGTCGTCGTGGCGGCCCTCGCCGGGCTGCTCGGCCTCGCCTCCGGTGCCTCGCTCGTCAGCGCGCCGCCGGCTCGGCGCCGCCGCCCGGTACGCTCCCTGGGCCGTCGCGGCCGTCGCGGCCGGCGCCGCCCTGGTCGCCGCGGTCTTCGGCGGATGGGTGCGGGACTGGCTGGCCGAGCTCGACCGCTACGTGCCGCTGATCGGCGGGATCGTCCTCGTCGTCGTGCTGTCCCGGTCGGGTGGGGGCATGGCGCCGGAGAACGCCCGCGCCGCCCGGCTGCTCCACGACCGCCACGTCCCCGCCGCGACCGCCCGCCGCCGCCGCTCCGATGCCGCCCGCCTGGCTCGCCTGCTCGGCGCCACGCCCGCCGCGCCTGCCGTCCTGTCGGTCCGGGGTCTGACGGTCCGGTTCGGCGCGGTCACCGCGGTGCGCTCGGTCGACCTGCGGGCGGAACCCGGTGAGATCGTCGGGATGATCGGCCCGAACCGCGCGGGCAAGACGACGGTCATCGACGCGATCACCGGTTACACCCCGTCCTCGGTCACGTCGATGACGTTGGGCGGCGTCCGGCTGGACCGTCTGCCGGCGCACCGGCGGGCCCGCGCCGGCATCAGCCGGTCGTTCCAGAACCTGGAGCTGTTCGACGATCTGATGGTCATCGAGAACATCCAGGCGGCCAGCGACCGCCGGGACACCCGCGCCTATCTCACCGACCTGCTGTTCCCCCGGGGACGTCCGCTCGAGCCGGCCGCGGTCGCCGCGGTCGACGCCTTCGGGCTGCGCGACGATCTCCTGCGCACCGTGGCGGAGCTTCCCTACGGTCGCCGTCGGCTGCTGGCCATCGCCCGGGCTGTCGCGGCGCGCCCCGCCGTGCTGCTGCTCGACGAGCCGTGCGCCGGGCTGGACGAATCGGAGAGCGCGGAGGTCGCGGGCCTGCTGCGTCGGCTCGCCGACGACTGGGGGCTGGGCATCCTGCTCAACGAACACGACATGGACGTGGTCATGGGGGTCTGCGACCGGGTGGTCGTGCTGGACGCCGGGGAGCGCATCGCCGAGGGGACGCCGGAGCGGGTGCGCGACGACCCCCGAGTGCGGGTCGCCTGCCTGGGGGAGGCGGCGGTCCCGGCTCGGTTGACGGATCCGGCTCGGTTGACGGACCCGGCCCGGTTCGCGGCCGGCCCCGCGGTGCTGGCGGCGCGGGGCCTGTCCGCCGGCTACGGCAACGGCCCGGTGGTCCGCGACCTCAACCTGGAGGTGCACGCCGGCGAGGTCGTGACCCTGCTCGGCCCGAACGGTGCCGGCAAGACGACGACACTGCTGGCGCTGGCCGGCGCGATCCCGTCAGCGGGAGGCGAGGTCCTGCTCGCCGGGGCCGTGACGACCGCCGCGCTGCACGAACGGTGCCGGCGTGGCCTGAGCCTGGTTCCCGAGGAACGCTCGGTCATCATGGACCTCACCGTCCGGGAGAATCTCCGGGTCGGTCGATGCGACCCGGACCTCGCCCTCGCGGTCTTCCCCGAGCTCGCCGAGCACCTCGATCGGCGGGCGGGGCTGCTCTCCGGGGGGCAGCAGCAGATGGTGACCCTCGCGCGCGCCCTGGCGCGCCGGCCCACGGTTCTGCTCGCCGACGAGCTCTCGCTGGGCCTCGCGCCGCGCGTCGTGGACCGTCTGCTGGCGGCGGTGCGCGCCACCGCGGACGACGGGCTCGCCGTGATCCTCGTCGAGCAGCATGTCCGCAGCGCCCTATCGATCGCCGATCGGGTGCACGTCCTGCGGCACGGGGCCCTCGCCTGGTCGGGCACCGCCGCCCAGGCCCGTGCCGACCGGGAGGTCCTGCTCGGCGCCTATCTGTCACCCGGGCGGCCGGCGGACTCCGGCGATGGCGCCCTCAGCGGCCCCAGTGTCTGACCCGGGTCAGTACGAGCGCGTGCCTGACCCGGGTCAGCGTGTGCCTCAGAGTCAGGAGGCGGCCCGGCGCAGGATGTCTAGGCTTGTCTTCCGCA
>NZ_CDWTMO010000136.1:0-11679 GCF_977946435.1 Frankia sp. CgKIO3
AACGAGGCGAGGATGTCACCCCGGCGGATGAGCACACGTGGCTCCCAGCGGGTGTCGGGTAGCTCGGCGAGCAGCGGCAGGCTCTCGTTGTAGCTTGCCAGGGCCCGGTCCAACCGGTGCTGGAAACGGTGGAGATCGCCCAGCCGGCGCAGGGCCAGCGCCTCCAGCGGACGGTTGCCGAGTTCGCGGGCGATCGACAGGCTCATCGTCAGGCAGTTGATGCCGTCGGTGAGCTCGTTGCGGTCGCCGTGGACCATGGCGACGTTCACCAGGGTCTCCGCCTCGGCCTTGCGGGCGCCGGCCCGGCGCATCATCTCCAGGCCGGCCTCGAAGCGGACCAGGGCCGTGGAGAACTCCCCCCGACCGCGGCAGGCGTCGGCCAGCCCGCGCAGCGTCCGGGCCTCACCCAGCTCGTCGCCGAAGTCGGCGAAGATCTCCCGGGCCCGGGTGAGGCGCTCCGTGGCCAGCGCCAAGTGGTCGACCGTAGCCCGGTAGACCTCGACCGCCGGTTGACCGTCGGGGTCCGTGCCGTCCGCGTCCAGTCGCCAGAAGGCGTCCTCGAAGGCCAGCGTGACGTCGCGCTCGGCGAGGTTGGTCAGCAGCGTCGCCTCGGCGAGGCGGTGCCCGGCCCGGCGGGCCGCGGCCAGCCCCAGGACGTGGCTCTGCTCCCAGTCGCCCCAGTGCGCCGCGAAGGCGTAGAACTCGGCGGCCTCGGTGGCGAGCAGCCAGGTCGGCTCGCCGAGACCGGCCGCGTGGGCCTGGTCGATCAGGCTCATGAGGTTTCCTCGTTCCCCGCCGAACCAGACCAGCGGCTGACCGACCAGGTCGGCGACGCCTGCCTGTTCAAACCGAAACACGGCCCCCGTCGTGAGCGCCGCCACGTCCTCGGCGACGGGGGTAAGGGTGCGCACCTCGCCGGGGCTGAAGGTGTCGACCGCCTCCCGCAGCATCGCCAGATAGGCGTACAGCAGCCGGCCCAGGGCCGCCCGGTGTTCTCCGGACACGGTGGAGGGGGCCCCGGCAGCGTCGTGATGCCCGTTGTCGGTGTGCCCGTTGCCGGTGTGACGGTTGTCCCCGCAGGCCTCGGGGATCCGGCCCGGGGTCGCGGGGTGGCCGAGTGGGGTGCCGACCCCGGTCTCGCGCTCCCGGGCGAACACCCGGAGCAGGTCGTGAAAGCGGTAGCGTTCGGTTCCTGTCCGGTCGGCGCCACGTCGTTCGAGTAGCTGGGCGTCGGCGAGCCGGTCGACGACGTCCTCGGCTTCGTCGAGGTCGAGGTCGAGGACCGCCGCCGCGGCCCACGGCGCGAAATCGCTCATCGCAGGCAGCGACAGCAGCCGGAAGGCGCGCTGCTCGTCCGGCGGCCGGCCCTCGTAGCTCAGCGAGAAGCTGGCCCGGATCTCCAGGTCGCCGGCCTCCAGCCAGGACAGCCGGTCGCGTTCGTTGGCGAGCCGCCCGGCCAGGCGGGCCAGTTTCCAGTGCGGATGGGCGGCCAGCTTGCGCCCGGCGATCTGGATCGCCAGCGGTAGGTAGCCGCACAGACCGACGATGTCGCGCGCGGCCTCGGGTTCGGCGTCGACCCGCTGCGTGCTGACCACCTTGGCCAGCAGCTCCACCGCGTCACTGGGCAGCAGGACGTCCACCATCCAGTACGGGGCGTTCAGGCCGTGCAGCCGCGACCGACTCGTGATGATGACCGCGCAGCCCGGGCTGGTCGGCATCAGCGGCCGGATCTGCGCCTCGCCCCCCGCGTTGTCGAGGATGATCAGAACCTTGCGGGTCACGAGCAGCTCCCGGTACATCTCGCCGAGATCGTCGGGGTCGGCCGGTACCGCGGAGCGGCTGACCCCGAGCGTCTGGACGAACCGGGACAGCACCCGGGCCGGGTCCAGTGGGGTGCTGTTGCCCCGCAGGTCCACGTACAGCGTGTCGGTGAACCCCGTGCGGACGCGATGCGCGACGTGCACGGCCAAGGCGGTCTTGCCGGCGCTGGCCTTACCCGCGAACGCCGCCACCACGGTTCCCCATGACAGCCCGACCGGATCGGTCAGCATGGCGTGCACCTGGGCCTGGATCGTGTCGCGTCCGGTGTATTCGCGGATGTCCGGGGCAGCTGGTATCCCCCCTGGCTCGTGGGCGCCACGGAGACCGGCCGGTCGAGCGAGCGGGGCGGGGTCCAGGCCAGGCTGGACGTGCCGCGCAGCACGTCCTCCTGCAGCTGCTGCAACATCGCGGAGTCCAGCCCCAGGTCGTGCAGTGCCTCCAGGCCCTCTCGGCAGGCCCGGGCCGTGTCCTCGATCCGACCGTCCCGATAGAAGGCGAAAACCAGCTCCCGGCGCAGCCCGTCGTCGTGGGGGTGCCGTGTCACCAGCACGCGCAGATCCCCGATGACCTCGCGATGACGACCCAGGGAGAGGTCGGCGGCGATCCGGGTCTTGACGACGTCGAGCTGGAGTTCGTCGAGGGCGTCCACGTAGGCTCGGGTGAACGGGTAGTCGATCAGGTCGACCAGCGGCGGTCCCCGCCAGAGGGCCTGGGCCTCCTGCAGCGGGGCGATCGCGCTCACCGGGTCACCGTCGTCCACCGCGCGCCGGCCCTGTTCCAGCAGCCGACGGGCCTGTTCGGAGTCGATCTGCTCCGGGCGTACGTCGAGGACGTACCCGGTCCCCTTGCGCAACAGCACCTCGGGCCCGGTCTCCAGCCGCCGCCGCAGCTCGCTGACATGGGTGCGCAATGTGGCCAGCGCCTTCTCCGGCGGTGGATCCCCCCAGATCACCTCTAGCAGCCGGTGACCGGGCACCACCTGACCGGCTTCCAGCAGCAACGCGGCCATCAGCACCTTGCGCTGGGTGCCGCCTAGCACGATGGGTGCCCCCCCGGTGGTGATCTCCAACGGGCCGAGGATGGCGAACTGCAGGTTGTCGCGGTCGGGCATCTGGTCCTCTCGTATGACCCCCGGTGATGTCTGTTTACCGCAGCGTGCTCCGGGAGGGGACATGGCGGCAACCACCGATCTGGAACGACCCCTGTCGTTATCCGCGTCAGGCCTGCCCGGTGCCCGGTGCCCGGTGCCCGGTGCCCGGTGCCCGGTGCGGGTAGCGGTCCGGCTCCGTGGGGCGTCGCGTGACCCGATCGCGGAATCCGGCTGTTTCGATCAACACATTCTCAATGGTTCTGGTGATTGTGCGTGCAGTGGGCGTTGATCGCTCGGAGGTGCACTGAGCCCACGAAACCGAGGGTGGCAGGCGGCCGGGAGACGGCCGGCGAGGCGGAGGGGGTTGGGAGCATGGCGATCACGGTGCCCAGGAGCCTGGCGAGGCGGCCCGCGTCGGCAGCGGGCCCGGGTCCGGGCCCGGCGGTGGCCCGGACCCGGGCACCGCGGCCGGCGGCCGGGGCGGGCTTTCTCCCGCGGCGGGCCGGCGGACTGCCGCACGAGCTGGTCTTCCGGATCGAGTCGGTGTCCCGGCACGCCTCGGTCCGGCACGTGCACATAGAGACCGGCGAGGGCGCGGTGCTGGCCGACTGGTGGTCGCGGGGCCGGGTCGAGCTGATGGCAGCCGGCCGGCCGTTCGCGCTGGAGACCGATCTCGATGGTTCCGGGATCCGTCTGGTCGAACCCATGGGACGGGTGCCCCTGGCCGCCTTCGAGCCAGGCCGCCACGGGGGCCGGGTGCGCCTGTCGGACGGTGCCACGCTGCGCTGGCTCACGCCGACCTGCGGCGAGTTCGCCAGCGGGCTCGTGGGTCACCGCGACGTGAACATCATCCGGTTTGCGCTGGACGGAACGGCGCTTGTCGTGGCCAATCCGGATGCGCTCGACCCGGGGGTCACCCGGGTGGCCCGGACGCCGGGTGCGGGTTCGGGACATGTCTGTCGGGGGAAAGTCGCGGACCCGCGGCTGGGATGGGTTCCCGACGTGGTAGCCCTGCTCGTCCTCGGCTGGTTTCTTCGGGTGGTCGAGTCCGAGGTCGTCGGATCTTCTCGATCGCGTGTTCGATACCTAGGTGCTTGACGGGCGGCGTCGGAGAGGGTTCACTACTTTGTGATCGAACCTATGTTCGAGATCTGGGAGGTGTCGTGACCACCGTGACCAGTCGGCCGATCAGTGGCTCGATCAGTGGCTCGGACCCGGCGGGAGGAGCGGCCCGCAGTAAGGGCGCGTTCGGCGGCCATGGTGGATCCACCGGGCCGCGCGGTGCGTCCACCGAGCCGGTTGGACGGACCCTGGTGTCGGCGGCGGGGCTGCCCCGCCGCTCCCGTGACGATCTGTTGGTCGCCGCCCGGCGCGGTCTCGGTGAGGCCGAGTACGCCCAGACGGCCGGGGAGCGCTACGCCCTCGCCCATCTCGCGGCGCTGCGGGCGGCGGCCGCCGTCCTGGCGGACCGGGCCCGGCCCCGTCCCGGTCGTCGCGGTCGGCCCGTGAGTGCCTGGTGCCTGCTTGTCCGGGTGGCCCCCGAGCTCGCGGAGTGGGCGGAGTTCTTCGCGGCGGGGGCCGCCCGGCGATCGGCGGCCGAGGCCGGGCTGAAGGTGGTGACCAGGCGGGAGGCCGACGATCTGATCCATCAGGTCGATCTGTTCATCGGGGTTGTCGAGGGCGTGCTGGGCCTGCCGTCCCAACCAGTGATCGCCGGCACCGGTCCGGTCGGGCGTGGGGAGGTCGCGATGGTCACGCCGCCGAGCCGACCACGGTCAGCCTGCCCTCGGCCCGGCGACGCCCCGGGCGGGTGACGAGCGGTTGCGTTTACGGTGAGCATCAGTCACTATCGGTTACCCCCCGAGGGGCAGTGGCTGGCGGAGCAGGAGATCATCGATGGTCCTCACCGGTTCTGGGCATCGGCACCGCGGCGCGCATCGGGCCGTGCCGTCCGCCGTTGCGCGTCGCAACAGCTGGGTACTGCGGGTCGTAGGGCTGTCGGCTGGCGGGCTGGTCGTCGGGGTTGTCATAGGTCTCACCGTGGGTCAGTGACGCGCCCGGTCCTCCGGCGTGGGCGAGCGGGCTGATGGCGGCGATGCCGACGATGCCGGTCTGAGGAGGCACGACGCGCATGACCAGCCATGTCACCGGCGCGGATCTGCGGCAGGCTGCGATCTGGCACGGCCTGCGGACGGTCCTGCCCGGATCGGCAGCGGGGGTTCCGGCCTGGTCGGTGGCCCCGACGGCCGCGACCATCCCGCCGATCATCGTTGCCGCGGGCGGTGGGAGTGGTAGCTTCGCTGTCCCCCTGGCGGTCGAGGGCTACCTGGTGATCGTCGTGGACCCGTCGCCGGACGCCCTGGCAGCGTTGCGCCGTCGCGCCGACGAACGGGGCGTCGCCGACCGGGTCACGGCCGAGCAGGGCGATCTGGGCGACCTGACCGGCATCGTCGGCACCGAGACCGCCGATTTGTTGCTGTGCCACTCCGTCCTCGACGTCGTTGACGATCCCGGGGCCGCGCTGGCGGGGGCCCTGCGGGTGCTGCGCCCGGGAGGCGTCCTCAGCCTCGTCGTCGCGGGCCGGGCTGCCACAGTGCTCGCCCGCGCCCTGGCGGGTCGCTTCGAGCAGGCGCAGGCCGTGCTGACCGGCCAGGGCGCCGGGGCGCCCCGGGCGGCCGCCGGGTTCACCACCGCCGAGATCGTCGCGCTGGTGGACGGGGCTGGCGTGGACGTCGTCGACGTCCACGGGGTGCGTGTGTTCGCCGACCTGGTCCCCGGGGCACTGGTCGACTCCGATGCCTTCACCGCGCAGCGGCTGCTGCGCCTGGAACTGGCCGCGGCCGCCCGGGAGCCGTTCCGTGACCTCGCGGCACAGCTGCATGTGCTTGCCCGCCGTCGTGCCGCTGGTACCGCTTGTGAAGCCGGCACCGCCGGTTCCCGTGATCGTGGATTTCCCGGTATGAAAGACCCCAGTTCGGGCACGGACCAGGTGACGGGAATCGCTCGGTTCCAACCAGCATGACAGGTTGCCTACCGCACCCGCCCGCACATGCCTATCCTTGGTTATCAGGTTCCGTCCGCTGGGCCTACAGGTCGTGGGAGGAGCGTCGATGCCGCTCTCGGAGAACGAGCAGCGCCTGCTGGAGCAGATCGAGCGCGCTCTCGTACAGGACGATCCGAAGTTTGCCAGTACCGTCCGTTCGACGGACCCCCGTACCTACCTGCTGCGCCGGGTGCGCCGCAGCGCGGTCGTCTTCGTCCTCGGTCTGGCCGTCCTGGTCGTCGGCGTGGTGCTCAACCAGGTACCGCTGACGGTGATCTTCGGCATCCTCGGTTTCCTCATGATGTTGTTCGCCGCGCTGCGCGGTGCGGCGGGCCTGCGCCGGATCAGCGGCCGTGACACCGGTCACCGGCGGCCGGGCGGTGTGCAGGGGGGATCGAAGCCGAAGCCGCGGGCTAGGGCTCCGTTCATGGAACGGGTCGAGGAGCGGTGGCGGCGGCGCTGGGAGGACCGTCCCTGACCGGGTCCGGCCAGTCCTGATTGTCATCATTCTGAATCGTGGCGGGTGCGGCGGGTGCGTCGTCCCCGCCGCCTCCCTGTCCTGTCCTCGACCGTCCGCGCGCCGAGGTCGGCGCGTCGCGCCGGAGAACCGATGCCGGGGCGATCCGCGCCAACATCCGCCTGGCCCGCGGTGCCAGCGCCCACACCGTGGTGGTGGCCAGGACGACATCCTCGCTGAGGTCTGCGACGGACGGCGGCGCGGCCATCTCCGGTGGCGCGTAGCGGGCCCGCTCCTCCGCGGAGGCCAGCCGGGCGAGTGCCGCGCGGGCCTGCGGGTAGGTCGTGGGGGGCCCGCCGTCCCCGGATTGCCACGCAGACGGTTCCGGGCGGGACCCCGGGGCCTGTGCGGTGGTCGGCTCGGCGTCCAGGTAGGCGGTCAGCCGGGCCACCCCGGCCCGCGGCGAGTCGCTCGGCCGGATCATGATTCCCAGATCCGCGGCGACGTCCAGCAGTTCTGCCCAGGCGTCGTGGACCCGTTCCACCGTCGCCCCAGACGGGTCTGAAGGATCGTCTTCGGCCGGGCGCAGTCGGACCCGCCTCCGCTGGATCCGGGTGATCGCCGGAACGGCCAGCAGGCCCAGGACGGGCAGGGCACCGCACAGCCAGATCACCCAGGAGGGAATCCCGGTGGAGGTCGAGGCGCCATCACCTGACCGCGGGGCGTCCACCGCGGTCGGATCGTCGCCGGGAGCCGGCGTGGAGGTATCCGGCACGGGCACCGGCTCGGGCGCTGCCTGCAGTTCGGTCTGATCCGGATCTTCCGGCAGGGCGGCCTCATTGTCGGGGTCCTCGGGCCCGGCGGGGGCGTAGGACGGCGCCGAGGTGGCTCCGTCGCTGCGGCGGGTCGGCTCGAAGCTGATCCAGCCGATCGACGGGAACCAGACCTCAGGCCAGGCATGCGCCTGCCGGTTGGTGATGACGTAGCTGCCGTCACTCTGCCGCTCCCCGGGGACGAAGCCGATCGCGACCCGGGCGGGTAGGCCCAGTATCCGCACCATGACCGTCATGGCCGAGGCGAACTGCTCGCAGTAGCCGCGGTGGGTGTCGAACAGGAACTGGCTGAGCGCGCCCTCCTGCGTGGTGGGGGCGCCCTGGAGGTCGTAGGTGAACTGCGGCCCCCGCAGGTATTCCTGGATCGCGTACACCTTTTCATAGGGGGTGCGCGCATCCGCGGTCACGGCCTTGGTGAGCTGGCGCAGCTGGGGATCGAGATTGTCAGGGAGCGCGGTCGCGATGTCGAGCGAGTCCGGGATTGGCCCGGTCGCGGCCTGAAGTTGCGCGCTCGTGGGATTCGGCACCACCGCGTCCACCTGGTAATGCGCGTTCGCCGTCGAGGTCCGGGTCGAGAAGATCGTGCCTGTCGGGCTCGCCAGCCGCCAGTCGCCGGTCAGCCCCTCGATCCGGGTTGGGATGCCCGGAACCGGCAGATACAGCTCGTTGAACCGCCCGGTGACGGCCACTTCCGCACGCACCGACTGGGTGGTGCCGCCCGTCCGTGGTTTCGGTAGTCCCTCGCTGACCCGGTTCTCCCGGGTGGCGTTCAACGCCCGCAGGGTGAACAGCTGGCCGTCGAAGTTCTCCAGCGCCGTCAGTCGCAGATACTCCGGCTTGTCGAAGCGCACCCGAAGCAGGGGCACCTCCGTGCTGGCGTGCAGCTGCTGGCTCACCGAGACGATCGGCTGCACGACGCTGGCTGAACTCGGACCGTCCCCGGCGCCGGATCCACCCTTGCGCGACACTAGTCCCTCGCCGTCAAGGGACGGCAGGCCCAACGGCACCGCGATCGCAGCGACGGCGACCCCGAGCGCGCCCACGGCGAGGCGACCGCCGAACATCTCGACGCCGGCCCTCCGCTGGTCGGAGACGGTCCGGCCCCATCGCCCGTACGCCAACCGCCCGTCGAGCAGGAGCAGGGCGATGAAGCTCACCGCGCCGAGTAGGAAGGGCACCGTGCCGACGCCCCCGGGCAGAATCGCCGCCGACACTGCATACAGCGCCAGCAGCGGAAGGCCGCCGAGCGTCGGGTGGTCGAACTTCACCACGATCAGATCGACGATCATAACCAGGAGGTAAACGCCGATCACCGTGAGGACCACCAGGCCCGGCCGGTCGGGCACCGGCGCGGCCAGCCGTGAGATGTCGGAGCCGCCGGCGGAGATGAGCGTGCGCAGCGTCTTGACCGTGGTGGCGGTCGGCAGGAAGCCCAGCAACGCCGTCGACCGCGCGGACAGCACGGTGACGGTGCCGATGAGGCCGACCAGACTGAGCAGGATCCCGGCCGCCGCCGGCAGCAGGAGCAGGCGGCTCGCCACCCCCGTCCCGACGGCCACGGCCGTGGCGACGAGTACCGGCCCGAACCACCAGAGGACACCCTCGAACAGACGGGTCAGCGCGCTGGTGGACAGCAGACAGACGACGGTGACGATCACTGTGGGCACCGGGCGGGCGTTCACGGCACCGACCGTCCGCCGATGTGGAGACCGCCGCTGTGCCCCGTTGCCCCGGTGAGTCCCACGGTCCCGGCACGTCCGGAGACTCCGGCGGCACTCGAGGCACCGACGCCGTCCGTGCCCCGGGCCCGGGCGGCGACCCGCGGCCACATCGCCGCGAGGCTGGTGCCCGCTGCCGCGACAAGGACCGCCCAGCCAGCGCGGGTGAGCACCGCGTGCGTCGTTCCGAGGTCAGCGGCGATCTTCGGGGCCGCCGCGGCGGTGCTCCAGCTGGCCACGTCGACGAGCACCGCGATCGCCGGGGCGCTGCGGGGCCGCAGCCCGGCCAGCGCGGCGGCAGTGGGCGCATCGGTGTGGCCGAGGACGGCGACAAACATGCCGCCGTGATCGGCCTGCCTGCGGCCGGCCGCGAGCGCTGGGTGCAGGGACTCGGTGGGGGCGGGCGTCAGCGTTGAAAGCTCGTCGAGGAGCCCGCCGACGGTACCCCCCGCGGCGATGGCCGCCAGCCCCTGATCGGTCAGCAGTCGGACCCGGTACCCGCCCCGGACGAGGTGGACGCCGATCGCCCCGACCGCGCTCACCGCCCACTCGAACGATGCTGAGGGGCCTCTGTCGGGCCACGCCCGGGTCCGGGTGTCGATCAGGATAGTCGCCCCGCCCGTCTGCGGGTGCTCCTCGCGCCGGACCATCAGCTCGCCGCGGCGGGCGGTTGTCTTCCAATGCACCTTGCGCAGGTCGTCGCCGGACCGGTACGGACGGGTCGTCGTCTCGTTCTCACCCGCGAGCCCGGTCGGGCGGCGCAGCTGGGTGCTGACACGCGCGGCACCGGTCGGGCGGGCCGACGGCAGCCGCTCGATCGGGGGGGCCACGACCAGCTCGTCCAGGCTGCGGAAACTGCGCGACAGTTCGCACAGCCCGAACGGGTCACCGAGGCGGATCGCCATCGGTCCGATCTGGTAGCGACCGCGCATCCCCGCGTGCAGGACATAGGACAGGTCCCGGCTGCCACCGGGCTCGATCCGGCCGAGTACGAACCGGACCCCGCCGCCCAGCCCGTCCGCGGCGGCGTCCTCCACCAGGAGTACCGACGACGGCGACCGGCTGACGTTTTCCAGTCTGATCCGGACCGAGACCCGGTCCCCGGCGGTCACCCGGCTCGGTTCGAGCCGGCGGGTGCAGGCGAGCCGGTAGCGGGTCCGGCAGACGAAGGCCGCCGCGAGCACGGGGAGGAGAATGAGGAGCAGGCCGATCCGCAGCAGGTCCTGCTCGCCGAGCACGGCCGCGGACGCCGCGCAGGCGATGCCGGCGGCGACGAACGACCGGCCGCGGATCGTCAGGCCACGCAGCGCCGCGACAAAGTCGCGCACCCGGAGGTTCCGCACCCGGAGGTTCCACACACGGAGCTCTAACGGCCGTGCCGGGTTGGGCGTGCCGTACCGGGACGAAGGATCGGAATCCGGCGCAGGACGTCGGTCAGGATGCGGGCGGCGACCTCGATCGTCGGCTCTCCGGAGAGCATGATCTCGGGCTGCAGCAGTAGGCGGTGCGCCATGACCGGGACAGCCATCTCCTGAACGTCGTCGGGGAGGACGAAACCGCGCTGGTCCAGGGCCGCGCGGGCTCGGGCAGCACGGATGAGATGCAGCGCCGCCCGGGGGGACGCGCCGAGCGCGATCTCAGGATGCGTGCGGGTCCCGCCGACCAGGTCGACGATGTAGTGGCGCACTTCGGGCGAGACGTGCACCGTGCGGACGAGTGCGATCAGCTTGGCGATCTCGGCGGCGTCGGTGACCGGGGTGATGCCGGCCAGCGGGTTGGCGTTGCCGTGGCTGTCGAGCATCTCCAGCTCGGCCGCGGGGGAGGGGTAGCCCATCGAGATCCGGGCGGTGAAACGGTCGCGCTGGGCCTCCGGCAACGCCCGGGTGCCCTCCATCTCCACCGGGTTCTGGGTCGCGATCACCATGAAGGGCGACTCGAGCCGGTAGGTGACGCCGTCGACCGTGACCTGGTGTTCTTCCATGCATTCGAGGAGCGCCGACTGCGCCTTCGGCTCGGCGCGGTTGATCTCGTCGCCGACGACGATGTTGGCGAACACCGGACCGGGACGGAACTCGAAGTCACGGGTGCCCTGGTTGTAGACGCTGACCCCGGTGACGTCGCTGGGGAGCAGGTCCGGAGTGAACTGGATGCGGCGTACCCGGGCGTCGATGGACCGTGCGAGGGCCTTGGCGAGCATGGTCTTGCCGACCCCGGGGACGTCCTCGATCAGCAGATGGCCCTCGGACAGCAGCACGACCAGGGCCGCCGTGATCGCCTCGGACTTGCCGTCGATGACCGTCTCGATGCTGGCCCGCACCCGGTTGGTGACATCGGCGAGATGGCCGATGTCGGTCACCGGGTCACGCCAGTGCAGAAGACCAGGGTCGGTCACCACGAGTTTGGCCCCCCTCCGGGTGTCGAGTGTCGGGATGCGTCGCGCGTCGGGATGCGCGAACCCAGCCCCGGTGGGACCTGTCCCCCCCCGAGTGTGACATCCACCGCGGGCGTGCAGGCCGTGGTGGTCGAGGAAACATGCCTCGAACCGGAGCCCGACAGGAGATGAGGGGTAGGTGTCTGTATCTGATCGGCCTCGCCGGGACGGCGAGTGAGACCGAATGTTCCTTCATCCACCAGAGTCATTTGTACTGATTTTTTGCGACTTATACCACCTTCTTCTTAGGTAGCGCGGGCGACCCCCAATGGAGGGGGTTCGGTGG
>NZ_CDWTMO010000137.1:0-11656 GCF_977946435.1 Frankia sp. CgKIO3
CCGATCTGCACACCGAGGAAGACGATCCGCTCCTTGAGCAGCTTCGAGTACGGATCCATGCCGTACTCGCCGCGGGAGGGTTTCTCGATGATGTTCGGCAGGACGTGACGGGCCCTCGGTGCACCGCCGCCCAGCATGATCCCGCTCGCGGCGGGAGGCCGCCCGGTCATCGCCCGCTCCCGCCGCCGGGGCCGAAACCGGTGCGGCCCGCCCGCCGCAGACCGATGCCCGCTCCACTGACCACACTGGGTACCTGATCCACCCGGGCGACCACGTGATCGACGAGACCATACTCCTTGGCCTCCTCGGCCGTGAACCACCGGT
This sequence comes from Frankia sp. CgKIO3, assembly GCF_977946435.1. NCBI lineage: Bacteria > Bacillati > Actinomycetota > Actinomycetes > Frankiales > Frankiaceae > Frankia > Frankia sp. CgKIO3. The sequence goes on from NZ_CDWTMO010000137.1 coordinate 325, forward strand.
CCCGGTCGGAGTCGGTCTCGATCTGCTCGACGGTCTGCCCGGTGTGGAAGGCGATTCGCTCCTGCAGCGTGCGCTTGGTGTACAGCATCTGCTCGGCCTGGATAGAGATGTCAGCAGCGGTGCCGCCGATGCCGCCGTGCGGCTGGTGCATCATGATCCGGGCATGGGGCAGCGCGTAGCGCTTGCCCGCCGTGCCGGCGCAGAGCAGGAACTGCCCCATCGAACCGGCGAGACCCAGCGCGACCGTCGCCACGTCGTTTCCGACGTACTGCATCGTGTCATAAATCGCCATGCCGGCGGACACCGAGCCACCCGGCGAATTGATGTAGAGGTAGATGTCGGCCGCGGGATCCTCGGCGGCGAGCAGCAGCAGCTTGGCGCTGATCGCGTTGGCCACCGCGTCCTCGACCACGGAACCAAGGAACACGATCCGGTTCTCGAGGAGCCGGCTGAACACCTGGTCGTCCGCGGAGCCGAGCCCGGGTGCAGCGGCCTGCGCGGTAGCCCGGTGCGGACCCCCCGGCCCGGCCTGCGTGAGGCGCGGAAAAGATTCGATCATGGTACGTCCTCCCGCCGGCCGTCGGGAATGGGTGCGAGCACGATGGGCCGGCGTCACCAGCGTTGCCGGGAAATCCGCGCCCATGGCGCTGATCTGCTGGCGGCAGATCTGCTCACGGCAGACGCGACGTCCCGTGGAACGACTCCAGCGACCTTCCCCAAGGGGATACCGGACGACGACGCCTGCCCGGCCAGTCCCGGATCCCGTGGCGCCCCCGCCGGATCGTCCGGTCCACCCGGGCGGCACCCGCCGACCCTCGACCCGTGTCGAGCCGACCGCCGGAGGGTGTCCCTGCCTGGGAAGGCCGCAGTTTGATGACGAACCCCAGCCCCGGACCGTCACCGATCTCCAGCAGCGCGGCTCGACCACCACGGGACATGAGGCACCACGGGACATGAGGTCACGCCACCGCGGCCAGGCCGGTGGGGGCGCTGTGCCTCGTGATGCCGGCCCGGATGGCCCGGGCGGGCCGGGTAGAGCGAGCCGGGTCAGTTCTCCTCGGGCCCGAAAGGATCATCGAGAAAATCGAGGAACGAGCTGTCCAGGCGACCGGGACCAAGATCGCCTTGATCAACGACGTCCCGGCGATCCGGGCTTTCCCGCAGCGACCGGGCGGTATCGTCCCGCAGGCCAATCATGAAGTCCTCGGCGAGGCGCACCTGTTCCTGCAGGGATGCGAGCTTCTCCTCGGCCAGGGTAACCCAGGTTCTCAGCCGTTCCCGCAGTTCCCTGCGATGATCTGGGGCAAGATCGGGCTGGCCGATCCGCTCACGCAATGTGATGAGAGACCGCATCTCCTCGAGCGTGAACCCCAGCGGTTTCATCTTCTTAATGAGGAAAAAACGGTCGAGTGCGTCGTCGTCGTACAGCGGGAAACCACCCGCTGTGTAGCCTACCGGCGTGAGCAGGCCAGCATCCTCGTAGAAGCGGGCGGTACGCAGGGACAAGGTCACCAGGGTGGCAACGTCACCGATCCGGTAGCAGCCGTCACAGGCATCGGCGGAAGACCCGGCGCTGCTGGTTATGGACAATTCAACCCTTATCACGTGAGCATGACGACTGGTATTCGAGTGTCAAGCGTCTCTAGTATCGGCCACCCACAGCTACACAGGACCGGTAAAGATCTGGTAATCCATGGCCGACGCCGACCGTGACGTCGGTCACCAACCGACTCCGGTTGCTCCACAGGAGCCCAAGCGCCGGCCGCCACCCCGGATCCCGGTCACCCCGGCGAACCGGGGGGCTCCCACAAAATAGATAGCTTTGCAAAACGGATGGCCTTGACGCAGCGAAGGACCCGGGCGGGCGAGACAACCTGAACGAACCGAACCTCCGGGTAAAATCGGATATCTTGCCGGGATCGGACGATCCCGACGGCTCCGACCTCGGGGCACGGGCCCCCATCATGGCGGTTCCGGCACCCATCTCGGACGAGGTGACCATAGATTCACGAGTCCGTCTACCGTCCGGTCCGCATCACCGTGCAGGCCGATGACGAAGTCCTCCGCGACTCCCGCCTGCTGCCGCAGGGTGGCCAGCTTCTCCTCAGCCAGCACGACCCAGGTATGCAGCCGCTCACGCAGTTCGGTCCGCCGACTCTCGGAGATCGTCGAATCCGACAGCTCGTCGCGCACCGACAACAGCGACCGCATCTCCTCCAAGGTGAACCCCAGCGACTTCATCTTCTTGATGACGAGCAGTCGATCGACGGCCTCGTCGTCGTACAGGCGGAAGCCACCCGGCGTACGTCCAGCGGGAGTAAGCAGTCCGGCTTCCTCGTAGTACCGGACCGCGCGCAGCGAAAGCCCGACCCGCTCGGCAACCCCACCTATCTGACGGGTGTTTCCGCGGGCCGCGCGGAACGCGGAACGATCACGACGCGTCGTGGACACCGTAACCCTTACGTTCGTGCCTCGAAGACTCGGGCTAAAATAGTTGGCACTTGACTCTACGGCCTGTCTTCCGGGGACTTGAACGGAGTCTGCAACGAGGCCCCGCACACCACACCGCCACTCCGCGAACACACCGGAAGAACAATATCCGCCCACGGTAACATCCACGACAACAGTCACCCCGGCGACGTGGACCCCTGGCGAGGCCGCGGGCAGGGTGGGGCCCGGCCCGGGTCGCCCACGTCACCCCACGTCACGGGGGCCGATCGGTCGACGCCGGGATCGTGAACCGGCAGGCTCAGCGCGGACCCCGTCGCTTCGCGCCAGGGGCGGTGGGACATCGGCGGACAGGCCCCGATCGCGGGCCGGCAGAACGAGGAGACGGCTGTGCTGACCAGGATCGACCACGTCGGGATCGCGGTGGCTTCCCTCACCGAGGCCATCCCCCGCTATGAGGAGGCATTCGGTCTGGAGGTCGTGCACCAGGAGGAGAACGAGCGCCAGGGGGTGCGCGAGGCGATGCTGCTGGTCCACAGCGGCAAGACCGGGAACTCCTACGTCCAACTGCTAGAACCGCTGCGCGAGGACAGCCCAATCGGGAAGTTCCTGGCCAAGCGGGGGCCGGGCATCCACCACATCGCCTACGGCGTCGCCGACATCGACAGCGCCCTCGCGGCCCTGACCACGACCGGATTCGATCTGGTCAACAAGACTCCGGTGCACGGCACCGCCGGCAGCCGGATCGCGTTCATCCATCCCAAGGGCCTCGGAGGCGTGCTCACCGAACTCGTCGAGGCCGCCGAGGGGCACTGAGCCGGGCCGGACGGCCCCGCGTTGCCGCCATCCCCTGTCCGGCCCCTGTTCGGGCGGGGCAGCGAAGGCACGGGGCGACGAATCCCCGGCGACTGCCCCGGCGACTGCCCCGGCGACTGCCCCGGCCCAGGACGGATCATGGATCGGGGATCAGCGGTCGCGGATCAGCGGCGGCTTCTCGCGGCGGACACGTTCGCGGTCGGGACCGGATCGAGCGGGACCACCGATGAACCGTTCCACTGGTAACGCACGGTCGCACCACCCGCCGTCGGGCAGCACATCGGATCGCTTGGCCGGTAGAGGTCGTACTGCAGGGCGACGACCCGGTCGGTGGACCAGATCCAGCGAATCGTGGCGCTCGGCTGCGGCAAGTCGTAGCCGACGAACCGGCCACGGTGGAAGAAGAACGCCCGCTGCGGATGCCCGTCCCCGGATGTCGACAGCAGTCCGACGATCACGCTGAGATCGTTGCTCCGGTCATAACCACCGAGGACGATCGGCGTGTACCCCGCCGATCGAACCAACGCCGCGGCGTTGGCGATGCTCAGCGCCGGGGTGCCGGATGTGGACGAGACAGCGGAGGCTGTCCCGGCGATCCCGCCCATCAGGATAAGCGTACCGATCATCACTGAAACGGCAAGTCCGCGACGTAGCGCCATGAGACCTCCCAGGTTCCGTGCTGATCCGACCCAACCTAGATGCCCTCTTCGGTGGGCGCCGACCAGCTAGGGGATATGGCCGGTATGTCGCCGGATTCGGACCGGTCCGCCCCCCGGCCGGCGGATCCGGCAGGCTCCACACCGGAACGGGCGGGAAGCCGTGCCGTCGGGGGGCACTGTCGGGGACCACTGTCGAGGGGCACTACTGTTGGTGGGAGGCGTATCCGCCGGAACCCTGGGAGCTGCGCGGTACGATGGTCATCTTCGTCTGGTTCGTGCCCCGCGCGGCGCTGGCCGGCGCCCCTCCCCGGGCGGTGACCGTTCTCGGCCGGGTCCCGGTGGCCACCGCCTGGGTTCGCTACGATCCGCGTGGCGTCCTCGCCTACCGTGAGGTCATGGCCGCCTTGCTGGTATGGCACAGGCGGCACCTGCACGTGACGGTCCCGCATATCTGGGTGGACAGCCCGGCGTCCCAGGTCGGCGGTCGCGCCCTGTGGGGGATTCCCAAGGAACTGGCCGTCTTCACCGAACGACCGGGCACGTCCACACGACCGGAAACGGCCCGGGACGCCGGCGGCACCCACCTGCACGCCCGGGACGCCACCGGGACAGACGCCACCAGGACAATCGTCGCCGCGGCGGTAAGCCGGGGACAGCGGCTGCCGGGCAGGTGGCCGGTCCGCTTCCGCGTGGTGCAGGATCTCGACGGCCAGCCCCGGGTGAGCCCGGTGCGGCTGGCCGGGCGGCTCGCCCTGCACCGGTCACGATGGGACCCGGCGGCGGAGGGTCCGCTGGGTTTCCTCACCGGGCTCCGGTCTCGGCTCACCGTCCGTCTGGACGACTTCCGGATGATTTTCGGAGCCGGAGCCGGAGCCGGCCGGGACGGCATCCCTCGTCCGGCCCGGCGTGCCCGCCGAGGGGCCTGTCGAGAGGCCCAGCCGCCCCGCCGACCGGCCTGACCCGCCCGGCCCAGCCGCCGCCGTGCCGGAGCCGCGCCGCCACCGCTGTGACGGCGAGCGCACCCGGCGCCCGGCGGAAGGTGGTCAGGGTCGCTCCCGGCACGTGCATCCGCAGGGTGGCGACCGAGCGGGGGCGGACGAACTCGCGCAGCCCCTCCGCGCCGTGCACCCGGCCGAACCCGCTCTCGCCGCTGCCCCCGAAGGGCAGGGCGGGCATCCCGGCAAACGCCAGCACCGCGTTGACGGACACCATCCCGGCGTCGAGCCGGCTGGCGATCTCGTCTCCCCGGGACCGGGAGAAGACCGTCGCACCGAGCGCGTACGGGGTGCCGTTGGCCAGCGTGACGGCCTCGTCGACGTCGGCGACGGTCCGGACGGTGGCGACCGGCCCGAACGTCTCCTCCTGCACGGCGGGGCTGCCCTCCGGCACGTCGACCAGCACGACCGGTTCGATGAAGGTGTCCCCCACCGACTCCGTCCCGCCGATCAGGGCGCTCGCGCCGCGGGCCAGCGCGTCGGCCACGTGGCGGCGCACGATCGCCGCCTGGCCGGGCATCGTCATCGGACCGTAGGATGCGTCCCGGTCGGCGCCGGGACGAACCCCGTCGAGCTCGCGGCGCAGTGCGGCGAGGAAGGGCGCGGCGACCGCCTCGGTCACGTAGATCCGCTCGACCCCGGCACAGGTCTGCCCGCCATTGGACATCGCTCCCCAGACCGCTGTCCGGGCGGCGGCGGCCACGTCAGCGTCGTCGGCGACGATCAGCGGATCCTTGCCGCCGCATTCGATCACCACCGGGACGAGGGACGACGCGCAGGCCGCCATGACCAGGCGGCCGGTCGCGGGCGAGCCGGTAAAGGCGATCTTGTCGACCCCGGCGGTACACAGGGCGGCACCGGTCGGACCGAAGCCGGTGACCATGGTCAGGACCCCGGCCGGCGCGTCCGGATTCGCCGCGGCGAACGCCGCGACCAGATACGCGCCCACCGCCGGGGTGTACTCGCTGGGCTTGAAGACCACCGTGTTACCGGCTGCCAGGGCATACACGATCGAACCGCTCGGGGTGAACAGCGGGTAGTTCCACGGCCCGATCACCCCGACGACCCCGAACGGGCGGTACTCGATCCGTCCGGTGTGGTTCGCCAGGAACGGACCGGGCGACACCCGACGGGTCCGCAGCACGCGGGCGGCGTTGCGGGCCGCCCAGCGGATGTGTTCCAGCGTCAGCAGCAGCTCGATGCGGGCATCGGCGGCGGTCTTGCCGTTCTCGGCGTGCAGGAGGTCGATCAGCTCAGTCTCGTGGCGGACGAGGTGCGCCGCCCAGCGCAGCAGATAGTCGCGCCGCCGTGCCGCCGTAAGCCCCGCCCACCAGCCCGCCGCCGACCGGGCGGCCGCCACGGCCGCCCGCACCTGGGTCGGCTCCATCACCGGGAAGCTCGCGACCACCGCGCCGGTGGCCGGATCCGTCGACAGGAGCGTCCCGATGCCGGCCTCCGGGCCCGCCTCCGGGCCGACCGCGCCAGTCACCCCGGTCTCCCGATTCGCCACGGTCTCCGGGTTTGTCGGGTTCGTCGAGTTTTCCGAGGTCGTCGGGTTTTCCGAGGTCGTCTCCTCGTCCGGGGTCGTCACGGTCGGCCGCATGGGGAGCTCCTCGCCGCTGGTAACGGAACGTCCTTCCCTTACCCGGCGAGGATATGACCGCCACCCGCAGAGAAACGAGTCCCGTCATCCTCAGATCATCCTCAGAGGAACGAGTCGCGGTACGCGGCGAACCACTCCCGTTGCCGGCGCTGATCGGCCGTCTCCTCCGCGGCGACATGGTCGAGCATCGAGGAGGGGTCCGGCGGGTCGAGGGCGAGGGTGTCCCGGCGCAGATCGGCCGCGGCGGCGTCGGCCCGCCGGCGGACCTCGTCAAACCAGCCGGCCTCAACATCGGCGGCGAGCAGCCGACGGAGGCGCTCGATGGGATCCCGGGCCTGCCAGGCGATGATCTCCTCCGGCGGCTGGTAGCGGGTCGCGTCGTCGGAGGTGGTATGCGGGGCCATCCGGTAGGTGTTGGCCTCGATGAGCACCGGGCCGCGACCGCTGCGCGCATGGTCGAGCGCCCAGGTGGTCACCGCATGCACCGCGAGCACGTCGTTACCGTCGACGCGCAGGCCGGGGAAGCCGAACCCGTCGGCCCGGCAGGCCAACCGCACCGGGGACTGCCGCCAGCTCGGCGTGGAAATCGCCCACTGATTATTCTGGCAGAAGAAGACGACGGGCGCACCGAAACTCGCCGCCCACACGAATGCCTCGTTGGCATCACCCTGGCTCATCGCACCGTCACCGAGATACACCATCACCGCCAGGTCGGTATCGGTGTCGCCGGTGCCAGTGCCGCCAGTGCCGGTGCTGGCGGCGCCGTCAAGGAGCACCCCCATCCCGAAACCGACGGCGTGCAGCGTCTGGGCCGCCAGAACAATCGTGTAATTAGCCATATTGTGACGGTGCGTATCCCAGCCATCGTGACTCACTCCTCGCAGCAGCCGAATCACCTCGACCGCCGGGACACCGCGGTGCCAGGCGACCGCGTGTTCCCGGTAACTGGGGAACAGGTAATCCCGGGGACGCGAGGCCGCGGCGGATCCGACCTGCGCGGCCTCCTGCCCCCGCAGCGGAATCCACAGGACCAGCTCACCCTGACGTTGCAGGGCCGTGGCCTCCTCGTCCAGCCGGCGGGCCAGGAGCATGGAGGTGTAGAACTCCATGCGCAGCTCGTGGTCGGCGAGCACCGAGAACCGAGAATCGGTGACCAACGAACCATCGGGGGCAAGCAGTCGGATGCCGCCATCGTCGAGTTCACCCGCCGCGGGCGAGGTGTTCTCCCCGAACGCACCGGGAAAATGATGCGGAACGGGACCGCCCACCGAATCCGGTTCGAGCCGCTGCATCGGCCCGCCGGTAATCAGTTCCGGATCCCGTACGACATTCATACCGAGTACCCCTCCCCCACCCGAAGATCACAGGACGTCCTACCATCGGAAACCATCGAAAAAGAGCGGTGTACCCGTGCGACACTACGCGGTGCGGACGGGGTGAAAACACGGGCGAGGTAACGACGAGATTCCGGCCACAGGATTCCGAGGCCGCAGGACGATGCCGGGAAGATGACGATGCCGGGAGAATACTGACTATCGTGAAGCACGTGGGCGTCGTCCGGTCTCTGCTGCTGTTCATGGTGGCCGCGGTCACGGAGATCGGTGGTGCCTGGCTCGTGTGGCAGGGCGTGCGCGAGCACCGCGGGCCGGTCTGGGTGGGGCTCGGGATCGGGTTCCTGGCCGCCTACGGCTTCGTCGCGACCCTCCAGCCGGACGCGCACTTCGGCCGGGTCCTCGCCGCCTACGGCGGGGTCTTCGTCGCCGGTTCCCTGCTCTGGGGCGTGACCGTCGACGGCTTCCGACCCGACCGCTACGACCTCGCCGGAGCCGCGATCTGCCTGCTCGGCGTCGCCGTCATCATGTACGCCCGGCGCGTGTGACGGCTGACGGCTGACGGCTGACGGCTGACGGCTGACGGCTGACGGCTGACGGCTGACGGCTGACGGCTGACGGCTGACGGCTGACGGCTGACGGCTGACGGCTGACGGCTGACGGCGCACAATATGGCTCATGGCGCGCACCGCGGAACGTGTACGGGTCGTGCTGGAGCGTTCCGGTGGACTTCTCGGGCGCAGCGTGCGCCGCGGTCTGGACACGGCCGATCTCAGTAAGCAGGAGGCCGAGAACCTGCGCCGCCTGGCCCGCGAGGCGGTGCATCACGGCGATCTCGCGGCCACAACGGACGCCGCGGATGCCGGTCAGGTAGATTCCACCGAGGCCCGGGGTTCCACCGCGCCCCGGGGTTCCACCGCGCCCCGGGGTTCCACCGAGGCCCGGGAGCGGCACGACATCGGCGCGGACCGGTTCGTCTACACCCTGGAGATCGACCGGCCCGGGGAGCACGCGGTGCGGACGTTCTCCGAGCCGGTGCCCGACGAGGTCCGGCCGCTGCTGGCGCTGCTGCGCACCGCGCCGCTGCTGCCCGCGAGCCGTCCCTAGCGGTGTCGCTGACAGCGAGGTTGACCACCTCGCGCACCGCGGACCCAGTCGTCGACGACTGGGTCCGCTTCGCCAGCCTGGACCGGCTACGCCTGCCCGTCCTCGACCCAGTACCGGCCGAAGGACTGCACCTCACCCTCCAGCGTCTCGCCTTCACCGACCAGATCAGCCACGCCGAGGTCGACAAGAGCATCGAGGAGACACGGCGGCGCTTCGCAGGCGTCCAGGGGAGCTGGATACGCTTTCGCTCCCGAGAACCGTGTCCAGCTCGTTCGCCCAGGCGAACGACGCGCCTGGCGCGGCACGCTGAACCATCGCCCAGGCCCATCGCTCAGGCCGCCTCCCGCGGCCTTCGTCGCCGCGTAGACGGCGTTCCCCGGCCAGGAGTGCTGCCCTCACCGAGGCGATGGCATTAATGATCATCCCGCCGGCAGTCACCAGCCCTACCAGCCCGGCCACACAACCGCTCCCACTACTGGCTCCCGCTGCTGGGTAGATGCGTCACGCAGCGTCGTGGAAGACCAGGCCGAGAGCGTGACGCCGGCCCGAGCGGACGGTGCTCACCCCGTGGCGCACCGCCGAGGCGGACCAGCCGCGGGCGGAGCGCACCGGCCGGTCCCGGGTCGTGAAGACCAGCGCGTGCCCCTGCGGCAGGACGAGGGAGGTTCCGCGGGACTGGGCGCGCATGCGCTGCTCGACGAGCAGGAACTCCCCGCCGGTGTAGTCCTCGCCCGGCACGTCGAGGCCGATGACGACCTGGAGCGGGAAGACGAGTTCCCCATAGATGTCGCGATGCAGCGCGTTCCAGTCACCCCGGCCGTAACGCAGCAGCAGCGGCGTCGGCCTGGTCTGCCCAGCCTGGTGGCACCGGCCGAGCCAGGAGCCGAGGGTGTCCGGCCACGGGGCCGGCCGGCCAAGTCGACCGGCCCAATCCCGGGCGACGGGCAGCAGGTGCGGGTAGAGCGTCTCGCGCAGCCGCTGGACCAGTTCTGGGAGCGGATGGCCGAAGTATCGGTACTCTCCTGACCCGAACCGGTGCCGGGCCATGTCGACCGTGGAGCGGAAGTGCCGCGTCTCGTCGTACAGTTCCGCGAGGGCGTGGCACTGCGCCGGGGTGAGGATCCCAGGGGTGAGCGCGCAGCCCACCACGTCCAGCTCTGCTCCGATCGGCGCCCAGTCGACGTTGTCCGGTGACGGTAGCCGGCCGGTACCCGTCACGACCAGGCCGCCGCCGCGTCCAACATCGGCGCGTCCAACATCGGCGCGAGTACCCCCTCATGGCGCAGCAGCGCCTCCTTGCGGGCGAGTCCGGCCGCGTAGCCGCGCAGGGTGCCGTCGGCTCCGATCACGCGGTGGCAGGGACGCACGAGCAGCAGGGGGTTCGCGCCGACCGCGGCGCCCACGGCCCGCACGTCGCCGCGGGCGGCGCCGGTCCGTTCAGCGAGGCGGCCGTAGCTGGTCGTCGTCCCGTACGGGATGGTCTCCAGCGCCCGCCAGACCCGTTCCTGGAACGCAGTGCCATGGGTGAGGAACTCCAGCTCGAAGACCCGGCGCTCGCCGGCGAAGTACTCCTCGATCTGCCGGGCGGCCTCGGTGAAGGACCTCGGGGCACGCCGCCAGTGCGGCGCCACCGTCACGGCTCCCCTCTGCTCAGGCATGGACAGGGAGCTCAGGGCGATCCCGCCCGCCACGCCGTCCGATTCCTCTCCCACCAGTTCCTCTCCCACCAGCAGCAGCTCGCCCAGCGGGCTGTCCAGGGTCGTGTAGACGGTCATCGGCTGTCATCCTTTCCCGTGCCATCGATCCTCCGCGGACCGGTGCCGTCGTCGACTCGTGACTGGTCCGGCGACTGACCCGACGATGGTCCTCCGCTCCCGGCCCCCACAGATGGTGCATGGCGTAGGAGCGCCAGGGCCGCCAGGCCGCGGCGTCCGCCAGGGCCGCGCCGACCCGCCGCATCCCGGCCCGGGCGGCCACGTCACTCTCCAACAGGACGTCAGGGTCGCCCAGTGCCCGCATCCGGATGTAGCCCGCCGTCCACGCACCGACGCCCCGCAGGAGCAGCAGCTCCTTCTCCGCCTCGTCGCGGTCGACGCCCGGGTCGAGACGGACGGTGCCGTCGGCGAGCGCGGCGCTGAGCGTGCGCAACGTATCGCGCCTGCTCTGTGGCATCCCCGGCTCGGTCAACGACGCCTCGGCGAGGTCGGTGACCCGCGGAAACAGGTGGGTGAGACCACCATCGGGGGTGGGAAGCGGTTCCCCGTACGCGGCAACCAGCGCGTCGCCGAGCCGCCGCCCCGCCGGCACCGAGACCTGCTGGCCCAGTACCGCGCGGACGGCGAGTTCGTGCGCGTCGGCGGCACCGGGCGCGCG
>NZ_CDWTMO010000138.1:0-983 GCF_977946435.1 Frankia sp. CgKIO3
CGACGTGCCTCGCGCGCTGATTACCGGGATTACCGGTCAGGACGGGTTGTATCTGGGTGAGTTGCTGACCGCGAAGGGTTATGAGGTGTTCGGGTTGGTGCGGGGGCAGTCGAACCCGAAGGTGGCGACGGTGGAGCGGCTGGTGCCAGGGGTGGTGTTGTTGGAGGGGGATCTGACGGATCTTCCGTCGTTGATCGGGGCGGTGGAGATCTCGCAGCCGGACGAGGTGTACAACCTGGGGGCGATCTCGTTCGTGGGGTTGTCGTGGAAGCAGGCGGAGCTGACCGGGGAGACGACGGGGATGGGGGTGCTGCGGGTTCTGGAGGCGTTGCGGATCGCGGGTGGTAACGACATGTCGGGGGTGCGGTTCTATCAGGCGTCGTCGTCGGAGATGTTCGGGAAGGTGCGGGAGACGCCGCAGCGGGAGTCGACGCCGTTTCACCCGCGGTCGCCGTACGGGGTGGCGAAGACGTTCGGTCACTATCTGACGGTGAATTATCGGGAGTCGTACGGGGCGTTCGCGTGTTCGGGGTTGTTGTTTAATCACGAGTCGCCGCGGCGGGGGATCGAGTTCGTGACCCGGAAGATCTCGCGGGCGGTGGCGCGGATTTCGTTGGGGTTGCAGGACTCGTTGTCGTTGGGGAATCTGGAGTCGCGGCGGGACTGGGGTTTCGCGGGGGATTACGTGGAGGCGATGTGGCGGATGCTGCAGCAGGACGCGCCGGACGACTATGTGGTGGCGACCGGGGAGACGCACAGTATCCGGGAGTTGTTGGATGCGGCGTTCGGGCGGGTGGGGATCTTGGACTGGTCGGGGTTCGTGCGGCAGGATCCCCGGTTTTTCCGGCCGGCTGAGGTGGATGTGCTGGTGGGGGATTCGTCGAAGGCGCGGGAGGTGTTGGGGTGGAAGCCGCGGGTGGGGTTCGAGGAGTTGGTGGCGATGATGGTGGACGCCGACGTCGCCGCCGAGACGGAATCGGCCG
>NZ_CDWTMO010000138.1:1405-11797 GCF_977946435.1 Frankia sp. CgKIO3
ACAAGGCACTGACAATCCGTTGAGCACCGTTCCCGGGCGTACCAGGCGGCCGACCACCCCGGCGCGGGTGAACCGGCCCCACGCGGGCATTCCGTTGCGCGGGGTGGGGAGTACCCCTGCGTATGTCGTCGGGGAGGACTCCGCATGAAGCGCAATACCGCCCAACTGGGCGGCGCGTCGGCCGCGATCGCGACCGACGGCTGGACGCTGCGTAAACGCCTAAAACAGACCCGGGGCACCCGACTGCGGGGGGCGGTGCGCGGCGCCATCCCGCTGGCGCTGGCCGGCCAGCTCGCCAACCTCGCCAACATGGGCGTCACGCTGATCATCGCGCGCGCGATGAGTACCCGGTCCTACGGCGCGGTCGCCCAACTGATCGCAATCTTCTTCATCGTGTCCATGCCGGGCAGCGCCCTGCTCGTAGGGGTGGTCCGGCGGATCACCACCTGGCAGCACAGCGGGCAGTTGGACCTGGTGGCGCAGTGGGTCCGCCGGGTCCGCCGGGTCGGGGTCGCGCTCGTGCTGGTCGTCGCCGTGCTCGCGGTGGCCGCTCGGGGCTTCGTGGCCCACGAGCTGTCGCTGCCCGGTCCCGGCGGCGTCGCCGAGATCGTGACCGCCGGTGCCGCCTGGTGTCTGCTCTGCGTCGACCGGGGGCTGCTGCAGTGCGGCCGGCTCTATCCGGCGCTGGCCGCCAACCTGCTCGTCGACGCCGCAGTGAAGACGGTGTTCACGATCGGGTTGGTGCTCGCCGGTCTGGACGAGACCGGCGCGGCGATCGGCGTCCTGCTCGGTGTGCTGGCCGCCCTCGCCCACACGCGGTCCACGCTGCGCCGCCACCCGGACGCGGTCGTAGGAATGTCGCCGGAGCCGGGCTCGCCCGCGGCGCCCACGGCCCCGCTGGCCGTCGAGGTCGGCGCCGCTCTTGTCGCGCTGGCGATGCTCGGCCTCCTGCAGAACATCGACGTCCTTATGCAGGGCCGGCTCGCCCCCGACCAGTCGGGCTCCTACGCGGCCGTCTCGGTGGCCAGCAAGGTACTCGTACTGGCGGCGGTCGTACTGGCCGGCTTCCTGCTGCCGGAGGCCGCCGATCGACGACATCTCGGGCAGCACGCCCTCCATCAACTCGGAGCAACGCTAGCGATACTCCTCGTACCCGCACTGGGGCTGCTCTCCGCCGCTCTCCTCGCACCCGACACACTTCTCTCCCTGGCCTTCGGCTCTCGCTTCACCGATGCCTCCGGCGCGCTTCTCCCCTTGGCCGCAGCGATGACCTGTCTCGGAGCTACCGTGCTGTTCACCCACTACCTGCTCGCTCTCGGCGAGCGTGGCGTACTGCTGGCCCTGGGGCTGGCCGCCGCCGCGGCCGTCCCCCTCATGCTGTGGGCGGACGGATCACCGACGAGCACCGCCCGCGCCAACCTCGCCTGCCAGGCCGTGCTGGCCATCGTCACCGGCCTGTCGGTGCTCGCCGCCGCCCGCCGGACGGCTCGGGCATGAGCGCCGCGAGCAATCGTCGCGGCCCCGGCGCGACGATCCCGCCGACCCCCGATGGCCTCGTCGTGCCGCCGGCCGTCCCGGTCCCGCCGGCCGTCCCGGTCCCGCCGGGCCTCCTGGCCGCGCAGGTGGGAGCGCCCGGGATCGAGGCCGCGCCGCGCCGACTCTCCCTCGCCGAGCTGGTCGAGACTTCGGGACTGCGCCGCGTGCACATGCTGGCCTGGCGTGATCTCGACGACCCCGAGTCGGGCGGGTCGGAGCTGCACGCCGACAAGGTCGCGGAGCTGTGGGCGCAGGCCGGCATCGACGTGAGCCTGCGCACGGCCGTGGCGTCCGGCCATCCGGAGTCCGTCCACCGCAACGGCTACACGGTGGTCCGCAAGGCGGGCCGGTACTCGGTCTTCCCGCGCACAGCGGTGTCCGGCGCGCTGGGCCGCGGCGGGCCCTGGGACGGTCTGGTCGAGATCTGGAACGGGATGCCGTTCTTTTCCCCGGTCTGGGCCCGCTGCCCCCGGGTGGTGTTCCTGCACCACGTGCATGCCGAGATGTGGCGGATGGTGTTGTCCACGAAGCTGGCCAGGATCGGCGAGACCGTCGAATTCAAGATTGCTCCACTGCTGTACCGGCGTACGCGCATCCTGACGCTGTCCCCGTCGTCCCGGCACGAGATCATCGAACTGCTCGGCCTGCCGCCGCGCAACATCTCGGTCGTGCCGCCGGGCATCGACCCGTCGTTCTCCCCCGCAGGCGAGCGCTCGCCGCATCCGCTCGTCCTCGCTGTCGGGCGTCTGGTGCCGGTGAAACGGTTCGACGTCCTCATCGACGGGCTCGTCCGCGCCCACGATGAACATCCGGCGATGGAGGCGGTCATCGTCGGCGAGGGCTACGAGCGGGTGGAGCTGGAGAAGCGGATCTCCGCTGCCGGAGCCGGCGGCTGGCTGCACCTCGTCGGGCGGGTCGACGACGACGCCCTGCTGGCGCTGTATCGGCGCGCCTGGGTGCTGACCTCGGCCTCGGCCCGTGAAGGCTGGGGCATGACGATCACCGAGGCCGCTGCCTGCGGCACGCCGTCGGTCGCGACGAAGATCGCCGGACACACCGACGCGGTCGTCAACGGCGAGACCGGCGTGTTGGTGGAGGATCCGGCCGACCTGGGCAAGACACTGGCCGGCGTGCTGACCGATCACGATCTGCGCGCCCGGCTGTCCGTCGGGGCGCTGGCGCATGCGGCGACCTTCACCTGGGCGCAGACGGCTCGCTCGACGTTCGCGGCACTCGCCCGGGAGGCGGCCCGGCATCAGGGCCGCCGCTCCACCGCGGCCCGGGCCGCGGACCTGGTTGGGCCGCACCGGTGACTGCGGTAATCCGGTGATCCGGTGACCGTGACCACGTCGCCGTCCGGTCCGGCCCCCTCCGGTCGCACCGAGTCCGATCGCTCCGGTCGCACCGAGTCCGGTCCGGCCTCGGCGACGATCCGGCGGCGGCCGCCATCCTGGCCGACCCTGGTGCTGGCCGCCGTGGCGTATCTGCCGCTGCTGGCGACGGCACCAGGAAAGATCGGCGCCGACACCAAGGCGTACCTCTACCTCGATCCGAGCCGGATGCTGCGCCGGGCGGTCTCCATGTGGGACCCCGGCATCGGCATGGGCACCGTCACCCATCAGAACATCGGCTACCTGTTCCCGCAGGGCGCCTTCTACTGGCTGCTGGATCTCGTCGGCCTGCCCGACTGGGTCGCGCAGCGGCTGTGGACGGGCTCCATCCTGTTCGGCGCCGTCACCGGCGTGCTGTTCTTACTCCGCTCGTTCCGCTGGCCCGACCGCTTCGCGTTCGTCGCCGCGTTCGGCTACATGCTCTCGCCCTACATCCTGGAGTACGAGGCGCGGATCTCGGCGATCCTGCTGCCCTACGCCGGACTGGGCTGGTTGATCGGCATCACCGTGCGCGGGTTGCGCGAGGCGGAGTCCGGCCGGGCCGGCTGGCGCTTCCCCGCCGCCTTCGCCCTCGTGGTCACGACGATCGGCAGCATCAACGCCTCCAGCCTGATCTTCATTCTGTTCGCCCCACTGCTGTGGATACCGTTCGCCGTCTGGGGTACCCGCGAGGTCCGGCTCGGCGCCGCCGTGAGTATGTGCACCCGTGCGGTGCTGGTCGTTCTCGTCACGTCGGCATGGTGGATCGCGGGGCTCTACACCCAGGCCGGTTACGGCCTCAACGTCCTCGCCTTCACCGAGACAATCGAGACGGTCGCCAGCAGCTCGCAGGCCTCTGAGGTGCTGCGGGGCCTGGGCAACTGGTTCTTCTACGGGCAGGACGCGCTCGGTCCGTGGATCGGGCCGGCCACCCATTACACCCAGAGCATCTGGCTGACCGCGGTCAGCTTCGCCATACCCATCCTCGCCCTGATCGGTGCCTCGGCCATCCGCTGGGGCCAGCGCGGCTACTTCGTCGCGCTGATCCTGCTGGGCACCACGATCGCCGTCGGCGTCTACCCGTACGACGATCCCTCGCCCTGGGGACGGCTGTTCAAGGACTTCGCCGAGGGATCGACGGCCGGTCTCGCGCTGCGTTCGCTGCCCCGGGCGGTCCCCCTGGTCGCGCTGGGCATGTCGGTGCTGCTCGCGGGCGGGCTCGCCGCGCTCTGGGAGCGGTACGCGGCGGCCGGTCCGACCGCTACGGCCGCTACGGCTGCCCCAGGTGCCCCGGGTGGGCGGCCGGTCCGGTCGGGCCGGCGCCGGCGGCTGGTCCCGCCGCTCGCCACCGGGGTGGTCCTGCTGTTGCTGGCCCTCGACATGTCACCGCTGTTCCGCGGCGAGTTCGTCGAGCCGTTACTCGAACGCCCCGAGCACGTCCCCGCCTACGAGACCGAACTCGCGCGCGCCCTGGACACTAGGAACAACGGGACACTTGGGAACAACGGCACGCGGGTGCTGGAGCTTCCCGGTGCCGACTTCTCCCACTACCGCTGGGGAAGCACCCTCGACCCGGTCACCGAGGGGCTGATGGACCGTCCGCTGGTCGTGCGGGAACTCATCCCCTACGGCGAGGCGGGCAGCGTCGACCTGGTCCGCTCGCTGGACCGCCGGTTGCAGGAGGGGGTATTCGAAACCTCCGCCCTGCCAGATCTCGCCCGGCTGATGGGCGTCGGCGACGTGGTGCTGCGCAGCAACCTCGCCTACGAGCGGTACCGGACCCCGCGCCCCCGGGCCACCTGGAACCTGTTCACCTCGACCAGACCGGACGGGCTGGGCGTACCGCAGACCTTCGGACCGCCGGTCGCCGAGGATCCCGGTATCCCGTTCACCGACGAGATCACCCTCGGCACCGACCCGTCGGTGCCCGATCCGCCGGCGCTGGCCGTCTTCCCGGTCAGCGGCGCGCAGCCGATCGTGCGCACCGCCACCACCGCGCGGCCCCTGCTCGTCAGCGGCAACGGGGAGGCGCTGGTAGACGCGGCGGCCTCCGGCCTGCTCGCTGAGCCGATCGCCGACGGGCGGGCGATCCTCTATGCCCCGGCACTCGCCACCGATCCCGCCGCGATGCGCCAGGCCCTCGACGACGGTGCGGACCTGCTCATCACCGACACCAACCGGCGGCGCGCCGAACGGTGGACGGGCATCCGGGAGAACTTCGGCTACGTCGAGCAACCCGGGGTCAGGCCGCTGGCGAAGGACCCGAACGACAACCGGCTGCCGATGTTCCCCGACCAGAACGTGACCAGCGAGACCACCGCCGCCCTACACGCCCCGGGATCCCCGGCGAAGATCGCTGAGGTGACCGCCACCAGCTACGGGAACAGCTTCTCCTACGGGGCGTCCGACCGGCCGGTCCGCGCGATCGACGGCGACCCGGGCACCGCGTGGCGGGTCGGCGCCTTCACCGACCCGGCCGGGGAAGCCTGGCAGACCACGCTGGCCGAGCCGACGGCGACGGACCAGATCCGCCTCGTCCAGCCGCTGACCGGGCCGCGCAACCGGTGGATCACTCGGGCGACGCTGACCTTCGACGGCGGCTCCCCGGTGACCGTCGCGCTCACCGACGCCTCCCGCACCGCCGCCGGGCAGGTCGTGCGCTTCCCCACCCGGGCCTTCCGGACGTTGCGCATCCACATCGACGCGACGAACACCGGCCGGCAGCGCAGCTACGACACCGTCTCCGCGGTCGGGTTTGCCGAGGTCGCCATCCCCGGAGCGAACGGGGCACCGCTGACGGCCGAGGAGGTGCTGCGGATGCCGAGCGACAGCCTCGACGCCGCCGGCGCCGCCTCCCTCGGCCACCGGCTGGCGCTGGAGCTGTCCCGGGACCGGGCCAACCCGTCGGAACCGTTCAAGCAGGACACCGAGTCGGTCATCAGCCGGTCGTTCTCCCTGCCGACGGCCCGGACCTTCGCGCTCACCGGCACCGCCCGCGTCTCCGCCTATTCCCCCGACGACCGCGTCGACCAGGTGCTGGGCCGCCCGGCCGCCCTCCCGGTGGTGACCTCCTCCGGCCGGCTGCCGGGATCGCTCGCGGCGCGGGCGTCGAGCGCCTTCGACGGAAACCCGGCCACCGCGTGGAGCCCGGGCATCGGCAACCCGCGGGGCAGCTGGATCCAGGTCGCCTCGCCGACCCCGTTGACGGTCTCGTCGATGACGATGTCGATCGTCGCCGACGGTCGGCACTCGATCCCGACCCGCATCGGGATCGAGGTCGACGGCCAGCGGGTCGGCGCGGTGGCCGTGCCTCCGGTCACCGACACCTCGGCGCGCGGGGGCACCCGCGAGGTGGCCCTCACCTTCCCGGCCGTTACCGGTGGCACGTGGAAGTTCGTCGTCGACGACGCCCGGACCGTCACCAGCATCGACCCCATCAGCCGCTCGCCGCTGGCGATGCCGGTGGGCCTCGCCGAGATCGGGATGCCCGGCCTCGCGGCCGGCGCCGCGGGTACCGGTCAGCCCGCGGCGGGCACGACAGGCACGGCAGGGAGCACCAGGACGGGGCTGTTGCCGGCCCAGATCCCCGCGCCCTGCCGGACCGACCTGCTGAGCATCGACGGTCAGCCGGTGGGGGTGCAGGTCACCGGGGGCACCGCCGACGCGGTCAACCGGCTCAGGTTGACCGTCGCCACCTGCGGCCAGCCGGTCACCCTCGGCCCGGGGGAGCACGTGATCCGGACCACCGACGGGGCCCTCGCCGGCATCGATCTCGATCGCCTGCTGCTGGCCTCGGACGCCGGCGGCGGCCCGTGGCTGAACGCGACCGGCGCCGCCTCCGCCGTCTCCCCTGCCGGGACCCCACCAGCCGCGACGGGCACCACCGGCACGACGTCGGCCGCCACGCCACGGGTGACGGTCCAGTCGGCCGGCGACACCTCCTTCACCGTCGACGTGACGGGGGCGCGGCCCGGTACCCCGTTCTGGCTGGTGCTCGCGGAGAGCCTCTCCCCGGGTTGGAAGGCGACCGTGGGCGGCGCCGACCTGGGTACCCCCAGGCTGGTGGACGGCTACGCGAACGGCTGGCGGATCACCCCGACGGCCGCCGGGTTCACCGTCACGCTGACCTGGGCCCCGCAACGGATCGTGTGGTTCTCCCTGGTGTTGTCCGCGGTGACGGTGCTGCTCTCCCTCGCGCTGGTGATCTTCTACACCCGCCGAGCCCGCGCGACCGTGGCCACGCGGTCGTCCCGAACGTCCCGGGCACCCGAGCCGGATCTGCCGACGGCCGAGCCGTGGTCCGACCGGGCGGGGCGTGCCAGCCCGCGCACCACCGTGCTCGCCGTGTTGGGGATGGGTCTGCTTTCGGCGGCGCTGGTCTCCCCGGTGGCGGGGGTCATCGTCGCCCTGGCGACGGCCGTGGCGCTGCTCGTGCCCCGCGGCCGTCTGCTGACCCGCGTCGGCCCGGTGGTCTGCCTGGGCGTCAGCGCCTTGTACGTGCTGCAGGTGCAGGCCCGGCATGCGCTGCCGACGGACGGAGACTGGGTCGCCGCGTTCGGGAAGGTGGCGACGATCTCCTGGCTCACGGTGCTGCTGCTGGCGAGCGACCAGCTCGTCGCCCAGCTGCAACGACGGCGCGTGGCGGCGGCAAAGCTCTGCATCATGGATGCTTCTGCAACTAAGTTGCAGAAGCATCCATGATCTGGTTATCGTTCTTCTGCCCGCCGCACGAGAACTCCCCCGTCCACGTCGGCGGGTGCACCGCGAGGGGAGACCTGCCATGGCCGCGCAGGCCGGCACCATGCCGAGGGATGGCCTTCCCACCGGGGTCCGCGGGGCGCTCGACCGCCGGGAGTGGGTGCGCGTCGGCGGCATGGCCGCGGTCATCGTCGGGCTACACGTGATCGGCTGGGTGACGCTCGCGGCAGTCATCGCACCGCACCACTACCGCTTCGGCGCTGACGGCCAGGTCTTCGGGGTCGGCCTCGGAGTCACCGCCTACACTCTCGGCCTGCGCCACGCCTTCGACGCCGACCACATCGCCGCGATCGACAACACCACCCGCAAACTCATGACCGACGGTCAGCGCCCACTGTCCGTCGGCTTCTTCTTCTCCCTCGGCCACTCCACGGTCGTGTTCGCCCTGGCGCTGCTGTTCAGCGTCGGCGTCCGCTCCCTGGCCGGGCAGATCGAAGCCGACGGCTCGACCCTGCACGACGTCACCGCCTGGATCGGTACCGCCGTCTCCGGTGGCTTTCTCTACACCATCGCCGCACTCAACCTCGTCATCCTCCTCGGCATCATCAGGGTCTTCCGCGACATGCGCCGCGGCGGGTACGACGAGGCCGGCCTAGCGGAGCAGCTGAACTCCCGCGGGCTGATGAACCGCGTCCTCGGCCGTTTCACCAGAGCGATCACCCGACCCTGGCAGATGTACCCGCTCGGCATGCTGTTCGGTCTCGGCTTCGACACCGCCACCGAAGTCGCCCTGCTCTTCCTCGCCGCCGGCGCCGCCGGGGCCGGCCTGCCCTGGTACGCCATCCTCGTCCTACCGATCCTGTTCGCCGCCGGCATGAGCCTGCTCGACACCATCGACGGCTCGTTCATGAACTTCGCCTATGGCTGGGCCTTTTCCCAACCGGTCCGCAAGGTCTACTACAACATCACCATTACCGGGCTGTCCGTCGCGGTCGCGTTCCTCATCGGCAGCGTCGAACTGCTCGGCATCCTCGCCGAGAAAGCACATCTCACCGGCGGGTTCTGGGACTGGGTCGCGGGTCTGGATCTCAACGTCGTCGGCTACTTCGTTGTCAGCCTGTTCGTCGCCACCTGGGCCGTCGCTCTGCTGGTCTGGAAGTACGGCCGTATTGAGGAGAGGTGGGCGACGGGCCTGCCCGAGGAAGGCCGGGTCGAACCCGCCGGCTGACCGCCTGGCGTCCGGTTCGGGGACCACCGACAGCACGGGCCTGGCGGCCGCCCCGAACCCGGGAACAGCCCGCACGAGGGACATGGCCGCGCCGGAGGCCGTCGCCACGCCGGGCATGGTTGCCGCGTCGACCGATCGGGAGAGCAGGAACCAGGCATCGGCTCGACCTATCGACGCGAGATCCACCCGCACCGGGTGAAAATCACGGCCACGCAGTTCGGGATAGTCATGTTCGACGACATCGTCGAACAGTTCGGCGGAGACGGCGAGCGCCAGGTCGGCCGCCGAGCATCGAGCGAACTCGGCCCGGAGGGCGGCGCAGTCACGCAGTTCCGATGCCTTCACCACCGCTCGTCCCGAGAAGCCTGACTCGTCGACGCGGGTGATTCCCTGGTGCATCGCGACGCGTAACCGAACCCACTCCGAATCGGGCCGGGAGTCGTTCAGGTGAAACAGCACGATGCGCAGCGCCCGGACGAAGGCAGCGACGACCCGGCCCTCGTCGATGCCCGGCGGAAGAATCGCGATCTCACCGCCGCCGACGGCCGGAAAAATCCAGTGTGCCCGGTCCATCTCGGCCAGCGCGCACACCTCGTCCACCACCGTACCGAGGTCACGCTGCCACCTTCTCAGCCGCAACACACCCGGCGGCGCGGTGCCGGTCCGGTCGGCGTCCAGGGCAATACACATACGCCGGATTCCGGGCGGTCTTCCGCTCACAGGCAACCTCCGCGGCCAGAACCGGACAGCAGCCACTGTCCCGCGTCACGCGGACCGACCGCCCCGTATTCTCACGGGTTTGCGGCAAGCCGCAACGCCCCGATGTCGTGGATCACGGCAGTGCGATAACCAGTGTCAAGGACGTTGCGCTGCCGCAGTTCCCGCAGCACCTTGTGCACTGTCGGCTCGGCCGCGCCGACCAGGGCGGCAAGCTCCGGCTGAGTGAGGGACACCCCGACCGATCGCCCACCGCCGGCGGCACCGCCATACGCCCGCTCCAGTTCGAGGATCACCCGTGCCACCCGCACCGCGACCGGGCACCCGCCGAACTCGACCCGACGGCGGGTCGCCGAGCGCAGTTTCGTCGCGATCGTGCTGGTCACGATCTGGTGCACGTCCGGCTGCCGGCGCAGGAAGGCGACGAACGCCTCGGCCAGGATCACCTTCGCGAGCACAGCCCCGGCGGCGGTCACCGTCGCCGAACGCGGCTCGGAATCCACCCCCGCCAGCTCGCCGACGAGGTCACCGCCGTGGCGAATGGCCAGCAGCGCGAAGCCGCCGTTCTCGGTCGCCGCGGTGACCTTCACCCATCCGTTCAGCAGGAGGACGACGAAGTTGGTGGTGTCCCCCTCCCGCATCACGATCTCCTCGCTCGCGTACTCCCGGTAGAGGCCGATCTGCAGCATTTCCGCCCGGCACTCCGGCGACATGCGGCCGAGCAGACTCGCCTCAATGCCATTTCCGCTAAGTTGATCAAGCTGCGGTCTGGGGTTTCATGGGGTTGGCGAGCCTGATCGTGGGCGGGGCGTGGTGGCGGATGCCGTGCTGGCCGGGTTTCTT
>NZ_CDWTMO010000139.1:0-11271 GCF_977946435.1 Frankia sp. CgKIO3
GGCATTGCGCCACGACCAGACACCAGTCGTCGGCGAAGCGGACCAGCCGGTAGTTCGGCAGGCCGCGACGCCGGCGCATCCGCCGGTCGTTGGAGGTGGCCGCAGGCCCACCCGGCGCCTGGGCGATGTGCTCGTCCAGCACCGACAGGGCCACGTTACTGAGCAACGGCGACAAGATCGACCCTGCGGAGTGCCGGCGTCGTTCTCCCGGAGCACGCGGTCCTCGCCGAGGATCCCCGCCTTCAGAAACGCCTTCACCAGAGCCAGGACGCGTTTATCCCCAATACGACCGCGCACCCGGTCCATGAGAGCCGAGTGCGAAATCTCGTCGAAGCAGGCTTTGATCTCGCCTTTCACGATCCACTCATAAGAGCGCCCCGTGAAATGGCGTATCTCTGCCACCGCGTCATGCGCCCGGCGGTTCGGGAGGAACCCGTACGAGCACGGGAGAAAATCCGCCTCGAATATCGGCTCCAACACCAGCTTCAAGGATGCCTGGACCACCCGATCCCGGACGGTCGCTATTCCCAGGCGACGCAGCCTACCGTTCGCCTTCGGTATCAACCGCTCCCGAGCGGGTCGCGGGCGGAAGCTACCAGCCTTCACATCGGCCCGCAGCTCTTCCAGAAACCCCCCGATACCACGCACGGTCTCGATGTAGTAGGCGGTCTGCCCATCCACACCGGCCGTGCACGCACCCTTGTTCCTCCGCACGCGACCCCACGCCACAAGCAGGAACGCCGGGTCGCAGACGAGGTTGAACAGATCCTCGAACCGGCGGTGAGAGTCCTCATTCGCCCACCGGTACAGCTTGGCTTGGATCTCTCGTACCCTTTCCTCGGCCTGATACCAGGCGAAGTCCAGTTCGTCGGTGTTCACCGGCGGCCTCCGAGCATTCCAGCGTCCTCACTGCCGACTTGCTGGCCCCCTTCGCCATGTACGCGCCTCTCGCGCGCTCGGGCTACTACGGGGCCTCCGTCCCACGGTCCACGGTCGGCAACGGACCTGCCCGCCTACAGCCAGGCCGGCCGGAGGGGAGGGCAACCGGGGACGGTTCCCACGTTCACCTGACAATCGATCGACCAGGGAGATGACCCAGCTTTGTCCCGGCAGCATCGCCACGGCTACGCCGCAGACCCTCACCGTGGCCTCCTCACCGGCACAATCAACCGGCTCCGGAGTTGGCCTCGCTACGACGGCGGACCCGGTCGCCGGTGCGGTACCAGCGGCGGCCGTCCCGCTCGAAGAACCGGCCACGGTCATCCGCCGGGTCCAGGTAGCCAGGGGTGAGCTGCGGGCCCGCGATGCACAGCTCGCCCTCGATGCCAACCAGCAGGTCACCCTCCCTAGCTGTGCGCACGACTCCGGCAGCGGGCGGCGACGACGGCTAACTCGCCGAGTCGTCCCAGCCGGGCCGGTGCCCGACTGAACTCCGAGGTGTTCGCCGGCAGGACTGTCGTTCAACCCCCTCAACCTCACCCAGTTGATCTTTTCTTCGACAGGAACGATCATCCAGGTGGCGGGGGCGCCCTTGTCCTGGCTCGACCCGCGGCCACACTCCGCCGCAACAATCGATCACGAATAGTGATTGGACAACCACGATATCCGACGAACGCGTGGAGATGGTTGGACATCACCCGAGAATCCGTCTATATAGTAATCAAACTTCGCCATACCGAAGATTGATGTCCGGAAGGACGGGAAGGGGCTTATGATGCGCGGTACTGTCGCATGGCTGTCGAGAGTGGGGTCGGCTACCGCCGCCGCCGCGCTGATGCTGTCGGGGTGCTCCACCACCCCCGCTGTCGACGCATCGGCCGGTGGGAAGCGTGATCGTCCGGTAGTACTGACGACGTTCACGGTGTTATCGGACATCGCACAGAACGTTGCAGGAGATCACCTGCGGGTGGAGTCGATCACGAAGGTGGGGGCGGAGATCCACGGGTACGAGCCGACGCCGGGTGATATCATGAAGGCATCAGACGCGGATCTGATCCTGGACAACGGCCTGAACCTGGAGCTGTGGTTCAAGCGGTGCGTGGAGTCGGTGCACGTACGGCACGCCGTGGTGTCGGACGGGGTCAAGGCGATAGACATCACCGAGGACGCCTACGCAGGCAAGCCGACCCGCACGCCTGGATGAGCCCGTTGAACGCGCAAATCTATGTCGACAACGTCGTCGATGCCTTCAGTGATCTCGATCCCGCGCACGCGGCGGACTTCAGGGCGAACGGTAAGACCTACAAGGCCAAGCTCCAGGCCGTACAGGACGAGCTCGTGTCGAAGCTGTCGACGCTGCCGGCAAAGAAGCGGGCGCTGGTGACCTGCGAGGGCGCGTTCTCGTACCTCGCCCGCGACACAGGGCTGACGGAGCAGTACATCTGGCCCGTGAACGCCGAGCAACAGGCGACGCCGCAGCAGATCGCCTCGACGATCACGTTCGTCAAGGCGCATGACGTGCCGGCGGTGTTCTGCGAGTCCACGGTGTCGGACAAGCCGATGCGGCAGGTCGCCAACGCCACCGGCGCGGCCCTGGGCGGCATCCTCTATGTCGATTCTCTCTCCAAGGCCGACGGGCCGGTACCGACCTACCTCGACCTGATCCGCTACGACGCGACCACGATTATCAACGGGCTCACCGGGCGGACCTCGTGACCGCGGCGATCCAGGTTCAGGAGGTCATCGTCCGTTACGGCGGGGTCCTCGCCCTCGACGGCGTGTCCCTCACCGTCGAGCCGGGGCGGGTGGCCGGGTTGATCGGGATGAACGGATCCGGCAAGTCGACGCTGTTCAAGTCGGTCATGGGTATAGTCCGCCCCGACCGGGGACGCGTGCTACTCGACGGTGCCGAGCCTGCCGTGGCGCGTAAACAGGGCCTGGTGGGTTATGTGCCACAGAGCGAGGAGGTCGATTGGGCCTTCCCTTTCTCCGTGCGCGACGTTGTGATGATGGGCCGCTACGGCCACCAGAACTTCACCCGCCGGGCGCGCCCGGCCGACCACACGGCGGTGTCCGAGGCGCTGGAGCGTGTGGAGCTGACCGAGTACGCGGGCCGGCAAATCGGACAGCTCTCCGGCGGGCAGAAGAAACGCGCGTTCGTCGCCCGCGGCATCGCCCAAAATGCGCAGATCATGCTCCTGGACGAACCCTTCGCCGGGGTCGACAAGAAATCCGAAGCCACCATCGTCCGACTACTCAAGGAGCTCGCCGCGGACGGCCGTACCATCCTGGTCTCCACCCATGACCTTCACGCCCTGCCACAGCTGGCCGACGAGGCGGTGCTGCTGCTGCGCCGAGTGCTGTTCCACGGCTCCGTGACCGAGACACTCAGACCGGAGAACCTCGCCCGCGCGTTCGGACTCGACGTACTCGAGCAGAAGTACGTCGCATGAACCCGCTCGATCTGCTCCTGGATCCGCTGCAGTACGACTTCATGGTCCGGGCTCTTGCCACCACCATGATCGCTGCTGTCGTCTGTGCCCTCCTGTCGTGCTGGCTCGTGCTCGTCGGCTGGTCGCTGATGGGTGACGCGGTCTCTCACTCCGTCCTGCCCGGGGTCGTGATCACCTACATCCTCGGCATACCGTTCGCGATCGGTGCGCTCGTGTTCGGGTTCCTCTCTGTCGCGCTCATCGGGATGATCCGCGGAACCAGCCGGGTGAAAGAAGACGCCGCGATCGGGATCGTCTTCACCACCCTGTTTGCGCTCGGACTCGTCCTCATCTCGATCACCCCGAGCCAGACCGACCTGAACCACATCGTCTTCGGCAACATCCTCGGCGTCTCCACCGCGGACCTCATCCAGATCGGAATCCTCGCTGCTGTCGCGTTCGTCATCCTTGTGCTGAAGCGGCGTGACCTGACGCTGTACGCGTTCGACCCGACTCACGCCCACGCTATCGGCCTGTCGCCGCGGTTCCTCGGCACGCTGCTGCTCGGCCTGCTCACCCTCACCGCCGTGGTCGCACTGCAGGTGGTCGGGGTGATCCTCGTCGTGGCGATGATGATCATCCCTGGCGCCACTGCCTTCCTGCTCACCGACCGCTTCGGACGTATGCTCGTCATCGCCCCGGCGATATCGGCCGCGAGCTCGGCGATGGGGATCTATCTCAGCTACTGGCTCGACGCGTCCTCCGGCGGGCTCGTCGTCGTCCAGGGCGTCGTGTTTGCACTCGTCTACCTGTTCAGCCTCCGCCACGGGCTGCTTGGCAAACGACTGCTCGCTCGGCGGCACCGGGAGTTCGTCTCAGCGAGCTGACCCGCAGCCGACCCGAGACCCAGCGATCAGGAGGAACCTCGGCTCACCACACTGGCACCACTCGGAAACCGCCTTCTTCACCCTTTCGAAGGTAGGTGGGCCGCTCGGAAGCTAGTTCATTGATCCGTCGCGGCCCGCCTCGGCCGTGGTCTCGCACCCGTGTCCCGGGCCGGCCTCCCGTAGCGGAGCCGGCCCCGAGGAGCTCACCGTGACGCACACGGCGTCCGTCGCCGACCGGCCAAGAGCCACCGCCTCATCGCGGCCTTCCACAACCACCTCCACCGAATCCGAGTACGGTGCCCCGGCTCGCACCTCCAGCACGGTACCGATGCCAATCCCACGCTCGGCGAAGAACTGCAACAGGCCCGCGTCCGCGTCCGAGATCCGCTCCACACGCGCGTGCGCGCCCGGCCCGATCCGAGACAGCAGGACCGCATCCGGTACCCGCACCGTGCCGTCCGAGCCCGGGATCGGATCACCATGTGGGTCGCGGGTGGGATGGCCGAGGTATTCGTCGATCCGGTTCACCATGAAGTCCGACACCGCATGCTCCAGCGTCTCGGCCTCATCATGCACCTGATCCCACCGATACCCCAGCACCTGCACCAGGAACGACTCAATCAACCGGTGGCGGCGCACCATCGCCACCGCATGCACCCTCCCCTTCTCTGTCAGTGACACTGCCCCGTAGGGCGCGTGCTCCAGCAGACCCTGCTCAGTAAGTTTGCGCACCGCGTCCGACGCCGTCGACAGTCTCACCCCCACCTTCGCTGCCAGTGTCGAAGGTGACACCGGCACCCCGGACCACTCCTGAAGACTCCAGACCACCTTCAGATAGTTCTGACTGCTCGCCGAAAGCTCCGACACCGACATGCTCGCAGGCTACCAAGCACCGAACTACGCCAATCCGAACTCTCCGTGAGAGCACGGCCAATACGACTCGACTTTCGTGATAATGCTGCTCGTCGCGGCCGAACCCCTCATCTACTGAGCCATCAGCACCATGGTCCGGTGTATCGACCGGCGCACATCCCCCCAACGCCCGGGACCCCGACCGCTACGAAGAATCGTCTGACCAACGATCTCAAACATCTTCCCAACCTCCCACCAAGATCCAGAAAACCCAACCTTCAGGTCAGGATTCCTTAGCCAAGATCTTGGCGCGGGACAGAACGGAACTTGTCAAGATCTTTGAGGTAAGATATTTTGTGAATTAGCCTAATTGTGATTTTTGTGGAACGATTTCCGATCTCTCGGGAACACCCGAGTCGGCCGGCTCAGCCTCGTCGGGCTTCCGGTTGATCCCGGCCGGCTTCGGGAGCGGCGGCGGGACCGGAGGCCGGTTCACGAACCGCTCCGGGTGCGCGACACAGGCCGCGTCCAGGACACGGCCGCGCGGCCTGGACGGCCTCGGCCCGGCCGAAATGCACGACCGCCGACGCGAGATACCCGGTGCCAGAATTCCTGTGCTCATGATTGTACGTATCCATTCAGGGATGCAGGTTCCAGCACCCCTGAATGGATACCTGCCCGCCAGAGCCACAGAGGCGGTCCGGTGGTTCTCGTAGTCGTTCCCGGCGCGAGGCGGCAGGTCGGTGTGACCCGACACCGCCGGGGCATCCCGTCAGGGTGAGCAGACACACCCGCCGGGGTCGAACCGACAGCAGCCGGGCTGACGGCAGTCGGGCTGACGGCGGTCGAACCGACCGGATGAGCGGGAATCGTCCGGCCGGGGGCCGCCGAGAGGACGACCGCACGCAGCCCGACCTCGACGACACGACCGCTGACGCGGTCGGCAAGCTCAGCGAGGCGCTGGAGTGGGTTGAACGGGCCCGCGGGGCGCTCTACGAGTTCCATCAACTCTCCGGGCGGGCCGATCTGATCCTCGCGGAGGCGATTAGCGGTCTGGAGGACGCCGGACACGCCAAGATGGCCGCCTATGTACGCCGGGAGCTGCACGGACGCAACGTCCTCGACGGGTGGTGGACCTTCCAGATCACCGAGGAGTACGACGACATCTACTACCGCCCCTTCGTCGCCGTGGACGAACAGGTCCGGCTGCGGCTCACCGGTGGGATGCGCCACGTTCACGAGGCTCGCATGAAGGCCCAGGAGCGGGCCCGCGCCGGTCGGGACCTGTGGGGCCCTGGCGCCTGACCTGCGGTCCACCGGTCGCCCACGTCGGGGCGACCGGTGGACCGCGGCTCCAGGCCTGAAGGCAACCCGCCGGTGCGTTCAGGTACTCTGATGATCACAGATACTCAGATAACCACGGCTTCAGAGCTCATGCCGATGGAGATCGCACCTCGGGTGGGCTCAGGCGTCCCGACGCTTGGCCAAGACGAGCCCGATGGCGAACAGGCCGAGGCAGATCGCGGCAAAGTAAGCGAGGGAGCCCCAGGGGCCGAACGGCAGCCCCTCGACCACGGGCGGGCCGTTGGAACGCTCCACCTGCCCGGCGACGATGAAATTGTCACCGGTGGTGAACGGCAGCCAGTGCTGGATATGGTCACCGATCCGGGGGATCGCCGGCAGCAGGCTCTCTCCGAGGAACAGGTAGACAAGCGTAATCACAATCGCGCCCGCCGACTGCCGGATGATCAGCCCCAGAGCCAGCGCGAAAATCGCCGCGAACAAGTAGACCAGACCGACACCGAAAACGTTACGGTACTCCTGCGCCGTGTCCAGAGCCAGGGGGGCATCCGGCTTGATCAGCTTGGCGACGCCCCAGGAGGCGATGGCGGTGATCTCGCCGACGATCCCCGCGAGCAGGGAGACGACGGCAGCCTTCGCGAGCAGTGCCGGCGTCCGGGTGGGCACCGCGAGGAACGTGGACCGGATCGTGCTGAAGCGGTATTCGGTGGTGACCGCCAACGTGGCCATCACCATCATCACCACGAGGCCGAAGTTGTAGGCA
The DNA here is from genome assembly GCF_977946435.1 of Frankia sp. CgKIO3. Taxonomy (NCBI): domain Bacteria; kingdom Bacillati; phylum Actinomycetota; class Actinomycetes; order Frankiales; family Frankiaceae; genus Frankia; species Frankia sp. CgKIO3. Next base: position 7,176 of record NZ_CDWTMO010000139.1, read on the forward strand.
AACTGGGTGACGTTCGGGGTGAGGCTGGCGAGGTCGTCACCGTTGGTCGCCGCCGCGAAGATCGAGGTCAGCCCTACGGTGAGCGCGGTCGCCAGGATCATGCACCACCACGGTGAGCGGGTCGAGAACAGCTTGATCCGCTCGACGGTGAGCAGGGTCATCGTCCAGTCCCCCCTCGTGCCGCCTCGGCCGAGGCCGACGGACCGCCCCCGGCACCCACACCACCGGCACCCACACCACCGTCGACCGGCTGGCGAGGTGTCCCGGCCAGCGGACCGGCAGCAGTTCTCGCCGGCACGGGCACCGGCGGAGCACCTGTCGCCGACCGGCTGGCGCCCGGCCCCGGCGTCCCGGCGTGGTACTCCACCTCGCCGCCGGTCAGCTGGATGAACGCCTGCTCCAACGAGCCGCGCTGCGCCGCCAGCTCGTGCAGGACCAGCCCGATCCGACCGGCCAGCTCGCCGACCTGCTCGGTGCTGCTGTTCGACACGAGGAACGCCGCCGGACCACCGTCGTCGGCGGCGGCGTCCCGAACCGCGAGGCCCTGACCGGTCAGCACGCCACGCAGCCGCTCCATCTCCGGCCCGCGGACCCGGACTGCCGACTCGGACGCCATGTCGATGAAGGCATGGGTACTGGTCTGGGCGATCAGCCGCCCGCGACCGATGACGACGAGCTCCTGGGCGGTCAGCGCCATCTCGGACAGCAGATGACTGGAAACGAAGATCGTCCGCCCCTCGTCCGCAAGTCGATGCATGAACTGGCGAATCCAGAGGATTCCCTCCGGGTCCAGCCCGTTCACGGGCTCGTCGAAGAGAAGGACCTGCGGGTCACCCAGCAGGGTCGTCGCGATCCCGAGACGCTGTGCCATCCCGAGCGAGAAGCCACCCGCCCGCTTGCCGGCGACCGGGGTGAGCCCAACGATCTCCAAGACCTCGTCGACCCGCTTCCCGGGAATTCGGTTCGCCGCGGCCATCCACCGCAGGTGCGAGCGGGCGGAGCGGTTGGGATGCACCCATTTCGCTTCCAGCAGCGCTCCGACCTGGCGGAGTGGTTCCTTCAGCTCGGCATATCGCTTGCCGTCGATACGGACCTGGCCTGCGCTCGGATTATCGAGCCCCAGGATCATCCGCATTGTAGTGGACTTTCCCGCACCATTCGGCCCCAGGAAGCCGGTCACCTTGCCGGGCTGCACCGTGAAGGACAGGTCGTTGACGGCGACCGTACGTCCGTACCGCTTGGTGAGCCCTTGCGCCTCGATCATTCCCCTCCTTTCCGTGGAACATCACTATGTCGGGATGACGGACCGGACCCGGGCTGCTGCCCGCTCGGTAGGGCCCACCGACGGTAGGGCCCACCGACGGCAGGCAGGTAGGACGACAGGTAGGCAGTTGCACCGACCGGCCGCGCCTCCCCCGGTTGGCATCATCGTCGCGGAGCACCCACCATCGAGCCAGCCACTATCGGCCGGCGGAGTGTCATCCTGCCGACAGTCAACAGGCCGTGAACCCGCAGCAGATTTTCCAGCACCACGCCGAAATGCACGGTGATGTCACGCTCACTGTCGGTCCAGACTCGCGGCTTGCCAAGGCAACGTTCAGTGTGCTAACCGATCACCCAGGGCAGACCACCGGCGATGGACCGGCTACCGGCCGGGGTGGCACCCGCTCGGCTCGCCGCCGGATCAGCCGGGTTACCCGACGATGACCGGCGCCAGCCGGGCCCACTGCTCGCGCGGGAGCCGGGTGGGAGTGGAGGTGAGCACCTGGATGGCCACGTGATCGGCACCGGCCTCATGGTGCTCGGTGACCCTGGCCAGCACGGAGTCCACATCGCCCCAGGCCACCACGGCCTCGACGAGGCGCTGCGAGCCGGCACCCGTCAGATCGTCCTCGGTGAAGCCGAGACGGCGCAGATTGTTCACATAGTTCGGCAGCTTCAGGTAGAACGCAAGGGTGTCGTGCGCGACCGCCCGGGCCTGAGCCGGATCGGTGTCGAGGATGACCATCTGCTCGGGCGCGAGTAGTGCGTCCGGGCCGAGCAGCTCCCGGGCGCGCCGGGTGTGCTCGGGGGTGGTGAGGTAGGGCAGGGCACCCGCAGTGCGCTGCGCGGCGATCCCCAGCATGCGGGGACCGAGAGTGGCCAGCGCCCGGTCGGCCCGCGGGACGCCCAGCTCGTCGAGGGTGTCGAGATAGTCGACGAGGACGTCGACGGGACGCTCGTAGCGACGGCCGGTCGTCTTCTCCACCGGCTCCTTGTGGCCGGCACCGAGCCCGAGCAGGATCCGGTCGGGGTGCGCCTTCGCCAGCATGGCGTAATGATCGGCAACGACGTCCGCCGGTTCGGTCCAGACGTTGAGGATGCTGGTACCGACCACCAGCCGATCCGTGTTGTCCAGGATCGCGGCCGCGAGTTCGAGATCGCCACTGGCCGCGCCGATCCATACCGCCGGGACGCCGAGGGCCTCCACCTCGGCGGCGATCTCCGCCCGGGCCGGGAAATCCTTCGGCCACTGCCGCTCGGCTGCCCACAACCCGATCCTGCCGACCTCTGCTACCACGACGAGCCCCTTCCGCGCAGGGAACTGCCACTGTCCGTGCCATTACCCCATCACGTCTGCTACCCCGTACACACGCCCGGCATATCGGCCGGTTCGTTGAATCTGTGGATCGGTAGATCAGTGGATGGGCGGATCAGGGGATTCAGGGGCCGGAATGATCACGCGGACAGAGGCAGGTCAGGCACCGCGGTGGTCTGCGACACAGCGGCCTGCGGCCGCAGCTCGTCGAGGGACAGCTGGTGAACCGGCGGCCCGTCCAACACGATCCGAGAGGTCACGGTCAGATCGGCGGCCACATGCAGCAGCTCCCCGCTCTCCATCAACCGCCACCGAGGATCCTCGTCCATCCGCTCGCTCTCGACCACGACCGCGGGCTTGGTGAGCAGGTCGAGAGAGCGGACCCGGATCTCGCTGAACGGACTCGCGTGATCAAGATGGCGTTCGTTGCGCCCACCCGGGCCACGCCGAAGGACGTACAGGCCATTGGTGTCCGGATACCGCAGAGCCCAGAGATCCCGATCCGTGATGAGAATCATGTTGATGGAGTACAGCGGCAGATTCTCGGCGGCCCAACGAGCGGCGGACGCGATCCCCTCGCCGACGTCCCCGTCACAGGCGTCGATCTCGCGGGTGACGAGGGCGAAGAACCGCTCCGAGTCGGTGTCACCGAGGACCGGGAGACCGGCCGTGCCGAGCTCGGCGTCCAGCTTGTCCAGCCCCTCGATCACGCCGTTGTGCGCGAAGATCCTCCCGTTTCGAACGAACGGATGGGTGTTGCCCTCGCAGGCCCGGCCGGTGGAGGCGTGCCGGACATGCGCGACGAACGTCGAGGAGGTGACGTGCTGCGGCTCCTGGGCGAATGCCGTGTCGGCCCGGTTCCGGATGGCCTGTTTGACTACCCACGCGGTGCCATCGGCGTCGAATCCGCCGAGACCGGCCCCCTCCGGGGTCCGCAGCGTCGCCGCCCGGGGACTGTCCGGCGCATCCAACAGCCAGAAAGTCGCCTGCACCCTCGTCGGCCCGCTACTCATCGCGAACAGATGACACATCTATGCCCTCCCTCGCCGATCTCGACGGCTCCGGTACTGTGCCGGCCAGGACGCTACTGGTTCCCGCGCCCCGGACGCGGGTCCACCGAGCGGTGGCCGGGTCGATTCCCCGAAGGGAAAGGGCAACGTTACCCCCGCCCCGGCGCCCGCGACATGCCGGCGAATCTGCATGTGAATCCGCTTTCGTCAACGCATCAAGGGTCTGCTGACGCTCGGTCCCGCCGTGGGGGCCGCCGAGTCACCGTCGTGGAACCTGACGGACGGCCCGGACAAACCACTCAACCCGGATGTCCCCCGCTCGGATGCCGCTACTCACCGCACCGGCGCCCGTTCCGGCACACCGTTGTCCGACTGACCAGTGTCCGACTGACCAGTGCCCGACTGAACGCGGTGGAGCATAAAACCCCGGAACCGGGGATCGGGGGTCGGGTTCCTGCTGGCGAACGGCACCGCCGGCACATCCTGCTCGCCGGTCCTGCCGCAGACC